>JAREAF010000161.1 GCA_029240475.1 Rhodospirillales bacterium
GGAGACGGCATCAACGCGGCCCGCGCCATACTCGGGCAGATGCCGGTGTCGATCGTGTTCTGCTCGGCTTACGCCCGCGATCCGGGGACGAGGGCGCGGATGGAGGAGGTCCATCCCGCGGGCATCCTGTCCAAGCCCATCCACCCATCGGACCTCAGGGACACGCTGGACCGGCTCGCGCCCAAGAGCTGAGCGCTCCTGGATTGCGCAGGCGTCGAGCCAGGCCGCGCAGCTCTCGCGCTAAGCTGCGCGGCGGAGGAGAAGGCGGGGACCAATGAGCGAGGCGTTACTCGGCATCGATCTGGGCGCCGGCAGCCTGAAGGTCTCCGCGGTCGCGCCGGACGGGCGGCTCCTGGGCGAGGCCTCGCACCCCATCGAGACCGGTATCCCGGCTTTCGGCTGGGCCGAACAGGATCCGGAAAGCTGGTGGCAGGCGCTGCGGACTGCCCTGCCGCGCGCCCTCGCCGCCGCGGGGCTCGGCCCGGACGGCGTGCTCGGCATCGGCATCAGCGCGGGCGCGCATATCCCGGTCCTGCTCGACGCGGCCGACCGGGTGATCCGGCCGGCTATCCTGTGGTCCGACCAGCGCAGCGCGGCCGAGGCCGAGGAGCTGCACGACCGCGCCGGCGCGGCCATCGTCGCGACCTCCCTCAACCGCGTGAATCCGACCTGGACCTTGGCCATGCTGCTCTGGCTGAAGCGGCACGAGCCGGAGAGCGCCCGCCGCGCGCGCCGCCTGATGATGGCCAAGGACTATCTGCGCTTCGGGATCACCGGCACCTGGGAGACCGACTACAGCGACGCCGTCGGCGCGCTGATGGCGGACGACCGCACCCGATCCTGGTCGCCGGAGCTCGCGCGGTTGATCGACTGGCCGATGGAGACGCTGCCGCCCCTGGTCCAGCCGGACCAGGTCGTGGGCGGCGTCACCGCGGAGGCGGCCGCCGCCCTGTCGCTCAGGCCGGGAACGCCGGTGGTCTGCGGCAGCAACGACACCACGGTCGAGTTCTTCGGCGTGGGCGCGATCCGTCCGGGCATGGCCGCGATCAAGCTCGCTACCGCCGGCGTGCTGTTCCTGGCGACGGAGGGACCGGTCGTCAAGCCGCCGATCTCCTGCTATCCGCACATCGTGCCGGGCATGTACTACCTCGCGACCGGCACCAACTCCTGCGCCTCGGCCCATCGCTGGCTGCGCGACCGCATGTTCCTCGCCCCCGGCGGGGACGGCTCGGCGGCTTTCGCCGAGATGGACCGGCTGGCCGGAACCGTGCCGCCCGGATCGGAGGGCCTGCTCTTCCATCCCTATCTGCAGGGCGAGCGCGCGCCCTATTGGGACCCGCTGCTGCGGGCCGATTTCATCGGGCTCACCATGCGGCACGGCCGGGCGCATTTCGCGCGCGCGGCCTATGAGGGGATCGCCTTCTCCATCCGCGATCTGCTGGAGACGGCCAAGGGGTTCGGGCTGGAGTTCGGGCCGACGCGTCTGATCGGCGGCGGCTCGCGCAGCCAGACATGGCGGCAGATCATCGCCGACGTCACCGGCCTCGTGATCGAGAAGCCGGAGCATGGCGACGCCTCCTACGGCGCGGCGCTGCTCGCGGGCATCGGCGTCGGCGCCTTCGCCTCGCCGGAGGATGCGGTCGCACGCTGCGTGCGCATCGCCGGCCGGGCCGAGCCTGATCCCGCGCGCCACCGCTTCTACACGGAGCTTTTCGCCCTCTACAAAGACGCGCAGGCGGCGCTCGCTCCCATCAGCCACCGCCTGCACAAGCTGGTCGCGACGTGAAGCGCTAAGTGCCGATGCGGTCGTCGATCACATAGGCGGCGGTGATGCCGCCATCGACCGTGTAGGCCGCGCCCGTGACATAGGAGGCCTCGTCCGAGGCGAGGAACAGCGCGACCGCCGCCACCTCCTCGGGCGAGCCCAACCGCCCCAGCGGCATGTAGCGCCGGCGGCTGACCCACTTCTCCTCCGTGTCGAAGAAGGCGTCGGTCATCGGCGTGCGCACCGGCCCGGGGCAGATCGCGTTCACGCGGATGCCGCGGCGGCCATAGACGATGGCGAGCTCGCGCGTCATCGCGACCACCCCGCCCTTTGCCGCCGTATAAGCGATCTGCGGAAAGCCCGAGCCGACCAGCGCGACCATCGAGGCGTTGTTGACGATCGCGCCGCCGCCCGCGCGCAGCAGCGCCGGAATGCCGAACTTGCAGCAGAGAAACACGCTGGTGAGATCGACCGCGAGCGTCCGCTGCCACACATCGAGCGGCGTGTCGGTCGCGTCGTTGTCGCCGGGCAGGACGACGCCTGCATTATTGAACAGCGTGTCGAGCCCGCCAAAGCCCCGTTCGGCGGCTTGGACCATCTCAGCGCAGGAGGCCTCGTCGGCGACGTCGCCGCAGAGCGCGAGCGCCCGGCCGCCGCTCCGTTCGATCTCCTCCGCCGCCGCTTGGGCGGCGTCGTGGCGGATATCGGCGACGGCCACCGCGGCCCCTTCGCGCGCGAAGGCGAGCGCGGCGGCGCGCCCGATCCCGCCGCCCGCGCCCGTGATCAGCGCGCGCTTGCCCTTCATGCGTCCAGCCATCGGCGATGCCTCTCGTTACCGCGTCATCTAAGCATAGGAGACTGCCGACCGGCGATTCTCGAAGGAACGCCGGGGATCCCTGTTTCATGCTATGCTGATGAAGGAAGCGGAATCGAGATCGAACGGATTTGGGGGGCCCCCATGATGGTCAGGCGTGAATTCCTTGCGGCGGCAGCGCTGTCGCTGGCGCTAGCGGGCTGCGCCGGGGCCGGGCTCGGCGGCCGCAGCCTCGAGCCGCCGGAAGTCACGCTGGCCGATGTGCAGTTCCGGGGCGCCGGACTGCTGGAGCAGCGCCTTGGCCTGGTGCTGCGCCTTACCAACCCCAACGAGGAGGAGCTGGCGCTGGACGGGCTACGCGTCAAGCTGGAGATCGATGGCGAGCCTTTCGCGAGCGGCTCCAGCAGCGAGAATGTGACGATCCCGGGTTTGGGCGAGGAAACCGTGACGGTGGAGGCGGTCAGCTCCACCGCCGACGTGCTGGGCCGGGTGACGGGCTTGGCGGGGCTGAACGACCTGGAGTACCGCCTGACCGGAACCGCGTTCCTGCGCAACTCCGACCGCAAGCTGCCGATCGAGCAGGAGGGCGCGATCCGGCTCAGCCGGCTCGCGCCCTAATTCCTGCGGCGCCGCTCGCCGCTAGCGCGCGACCGGATCGGCGATCACGCGGGCGTAGCTGCCGCCGCGCTGGATCAGCACTGGCGTGCCCGCGGCCAGCGGCGTCTCGTCGCCCTCGCGATTCTGCACCAAGGTGATGTCCTTGCCGCTCTCCAGGCGCAGGACGTACTCGATGCCCTTGCGCGTGTCCGCGCGGTTCTCCGCCATCCAGCCGAGCCCCGCGCCCACCAGGCCGCCGAGCACGGTGCCGATCACCTGGCCCGCATCGTCGCCGCCGACCAGGTACCCGGCGGACGCGCCCGCCGCGCCGCCGACGAGCGAGCCGTAGCCGCTCTGCTCGCCCTCGCCGCTGATCTCGACCACGCGGCTGGACAGCACGGTGGCGCGCGAGGTGTCGATCACGCGCCCGACCTCGGTCGAGCTGTAGGTGGAGCCGGTCTGGCGGCTGCACGCGGCCGTCAGCATCAGCAACGCCGCAGCGACAATCATCGCACTGCGCATCATGTCTTCAATGCTCCCAAGCAAGGCGGGGGTGACGACACGGGAGAACCCGCCGGATTTGGCCGGATTGTACGTGGCCGGCGCCCCTTCCAGCAATCGGCGCTGTGGTGGTGGCGGCCGGCCGCGTTCGCGGGCCGGCCGCAGCCTTTCCCCTTATATGACGATCTTCACTTTCTGCCCGGGCCGCAGCCGATCATTCTCGTCAAGCCCGTTCAGCAGCCGGAAGCGTTCTTCGGCGAGCTTGTCCTCGCCCTTCATTCGGCGAGCGAGGCTCTCGACCGTGTCGCCGGAACGCACCGTGACGATCTCGACGCGCTGCGGCTCGAAGCCGGAGGCTTCGGACCGGCTCAGCTTACGGAAGCTGTAAGTGGTCTCGCGGAACGCGCGGCTGTAGCGGTCCTGGCCGGGAGGGGTCGCGAAGATGAATTGGTAAACGGTGTCCTCGTCATAGCGGATCAGCACCACTCTGAGATCCGCCTTCTGGCCGTTGACGGCGCCCTGCGTCACGCCGGTCGCCCCATCCATGCCGTTGACGTCGATCCGCTCGACCTCCTCGAACTGCGCCTTCGGATGGTCGAGGAACCAGTTCCGCAAGGAGCCGGTGACCTTGGCCTGGCCGAACGAGATCAGCCCGTCGCCCTCGCGCGCCTGGGCGAGCACCTGATTTGGCTGGTTGATTACCTGGAAACCGCGTGGCACCTCGAACTCGAAGCGCAGGGCGGGATGGATGAAGGTGCGCCCGCGTACTACCCCCTGGTCGGGATCGTCGCCATAGACGAGGCCGTCGATCTTGGAGAAATAGATGTCCTGCTCCACGATCGGATTGGAGACCTTCTTTCCGCCGGCATTCTCGATCGCCTGCTCGACACGGTCCGCGGTGCGGGGATGGGAGGACATCCAATTGATCTGCTCGGCTTCCTCCGGATCCTTGCCCGCCTCCAGCGCGCGCAGCCGGGTCTCGCCTTGCATCTTCCGCAGGAAGCTGACGGCGGCCTCCGGGTCGTAGTTGGCGCGAGCCATGTAGCGGACGCCGAGCGTGTCGGCTTGCAGCTCCTGATCGCGCGAGAATTTCTGCACATAGCCGGTGCCGATCGCATTGCCGATCTGCGCGATCTCGCCGCTGCCGGTGAGGATCCCGGCGAGCGCTGCGCCCAGGCCGACCAGGGTCGAGCGGCCCTGCCGCTGCGCCGAATGGCGGGCGGCGACATGGCCGATCTCATGCGCCAGCACGCTGGCGACCTCCGCCTCGTTGGAGGCGAGCGCGAGCAGGCCGCGCGTGATGTAGATATAGCCGCCCGGCAGGGCGAAGGCGTTCACCTGCGGGGTGTCGAGCACCGTGAACTTCCAGGGCAGGTCGGGGCGCTCGGACGTTTTCGCCAGGAGCTCGCCCAGGCTCGATATGTAGCTCTGCACCTCGGGATCTTTGTACTCGCCGCCGAACTCGGCCAGGATTTTGGGGTGCTCCTGCTTGGAGACCTGGACTTCCTGGTCCTCGGACATGCCGAGCAGCGATTGCTGCCCAGTGGCGGGGTTGGAGCCGCAGGCGTTGAGCGCGAGCAGCAATACCGCGGCGCCAGCGATCGCCGACCGCGCCCGGTTCCATATCTTCATTCCAAGACCTCCTCGATCTGTTCGGGGTGCGTGACCTCGATGAGGGGTCCGTTCCAGGACTCCACCCAGCCGCGCACCCGAATCCGACGCCCCCGATAGGCGGCGGCTTCGATGCCCTCCATGGTGAAAACGCGCAAAGCCTCCGGTCGGATCACGGCCGTGAAGTCGTGCTTCCAATCGGAGCCGAAATTCAAATAGGCCGAGCCGCGCGCCTGCCCCACCGCGACCACGGTGCCCTCGACCAGCGCAAAGCGGTCGATCGCTCGTTCCGCCTCCTCGCTGGGCAGGATGGCGTAGAGGTCCAGCGCCCAGATCCCGCGCCCGGCCGCGCGGGCGGCGCGTTCGCGCGCATAGAGGGCCTCCGCCAGGGCCCGGTTGTCGGCGAAGGTGTATACCCGCGCCAGCCCCTGTCCCAGCATCTCGCCCTGGACCCACAGCCCGTCGGGCGCCCGGAACAGATGCGCGAGAACGCGGCCATGGCGGTCGCGGTCGCGGCCGCCGATGGCGATCGTGACCTCCCGGTCCAGGACCAGCTTGGCGAGCGCCTGCCGCGCCTGGGGCGCCAGCGGCCAAGTGGGGAAATCGGGTCGTCCCAGCGGCAGCTGCGGGGCCTGAATCCCGACCAGCCGCACCTCGCGCCCGTCGGCCAGCACGACCGTGTCGCCGTCCACGACCTCGACTACGCGCCCCCACCCTGCGGGCGTCAGCCCCGGCGGAAGCTCCAGCGCGAGAGCCGGAGCCGGCAATGCCCACATGCAGAAAACGAGCGTCAGGAAGCGCAAGACAGACGGCATGGCGGACAGTATATATCGCGGCGGCGATCCAATGAGGGGGCGCGGCTTCCGGTCCGGAGGCCGTTCGGCGGCCCTGCAACAGCGACGAAGGATTGGCGGCCGATGGCGCGGAGCGAGCTCTACCCGGAAATACAGCCCTATGAGAGCGGGATGCTGCCGGTCGGCGGACCGCATCAGGTCTATTGGGAGCAGGTCGGCCGGCCCGACGGCGTGCCCGTGCTGTTCCTGCATGGCGGCCCCGGAGCGGGCGCCAACCCGACGCACCGGCGCTTCTTCGACCCGGCGCATTACCGCACGGTCATCTTCGACCAGCGCGGGTCGGGCCGCTCGCGCCCCCTTGGCGAGACCAGGGACAACACCACCCCGCTGCTGATCGAGGACATCGAGGCGCTGCGGCGCAAGCTCGGGATCGAGCGCTGGATCGTGTTCGGCGGCTCCTGGGGCTCGACGCTCGCGCTGGCCTATGCCGAGGCGCATCCGCAAGCCTGCATGGCCTTGGTGCTGCGCGGGATCTTCCTGTGCCGGCGCTCGGAGATCGATTGGTTCCTCTACGGCATCCGCGCGGTGTTCCCCGATCAGTGGCGCATCTTCGCCGGCCACATCCCCGAGGCCGAGCGCGGCGACCTGCTGAAGGCCTATCACACGCGGCTGATGAACCCGGACTCCGTCATCCACATGCCGGCCGCGCGCATCTGGAGCACCTATGAGGGTGCCTGCTCGACCCTTCTGCCCAGCCC
>JAREAF010000162.1 GCA_029240475.1 Rhodospirillales bacterium
CTTCTGCGCCATGCGCCGCTTGCGGTCGTCGTTCACGGCGACCACCGTCTCGACGACGCGGGCCGGCGCGCCCGCGCTCTGCGCCGTGCGCACCAGAGCCAGGGTGTCCTTGGGGAAGCAGGAGCCGCCATAGCCGGGACCGGCATGGAGGAACTTGCGGCCGATGCGCCCGTCCAGCCCGATCCCGCGCGCCACGTCATGCACGTCGGCGCCGACCCTTTCGCACAGATCGGCAATCTCGTTGATGAAGGTGATCTTCGTCGCGAGGAAGCTGTTGGCCGCGTATTTGATCAGCTCGGCGGTCTCGAGCTGGGTGAAGATGATCGGCGTCTCGATGAGATAGAGCGGCCGATAGAGCTGGCGCATCACGTCGCGGGCGCGCTGCGAATGCGTGCCGATGACGACGCGGTCCGGGCGCATGAAGTCGCCGATGGCCGATCCTTCGCGCAGGAACTCCGGATTGGAGGCGATATCGAACTCGGCGTCTGGCCGCACCTTGCGGATGATGCGTTCGACCTCGCGGCCGGTGCCGACCGGCACCGTCGATTTCGTCACGACCGCGGCGTAGCCGGTGAGCGCTCGGCCGATCTCCTCCGCGGCGCCGTAGACATAGCTGAGATCGGCATGTCCATCGCCGCGGCGGGACGGCGTTCCGACCGCGATGAAGACCGCGTCGGCTCCGGCGACCGCTCCTGCGAGATCGGTCGTGAAGCTGAGGCGTCCGGCCTTCGAATTGGATTCGACGAGCGCCTCCAGGCCCGGCTCGAAGATCGGGATCTTGCCGTCCTTCAGACGCTGGATCTTGCCCTGGTCCTTGTCGACGCAGGTCACCTCGACGCCGAATTCCGAGAAGCACGCCCCCGAGACGAGGCCGACATAGCCCGTCCCGATCATCGCGATGCGCATGGCCTACAGTTCCCCCTTGTCCTCCGCGCCGCAGGTTCAGGCGGCGGCGCCCGCCGGCTTCAGCTCGCGCCCAAAGCGCCGCAAGATGTCTTCGGCCTGCGGACCGATATCCGGATGCGCCAGCGCGAAGGCGATGTTGGCCTCGATGAAGCCGGCCTTGTCGCCGCAATCGAAGCGCCGGCCTTCGAAGCGGAGCCCGTGGAAGGGCTGCCGGCCGATCAGGCGGGCCATGGCGTCAGTCAGCTGAATCTCGTTGCCCGCCCCGGTCTCCTGCCGGTCCAGTTCGCGGAAGATCTCGGGCTGCAGGATGTAGCGCCCGATGACGCAAGCCGTGGATGGCGCATCCGCCGGCTTGGGCTTTTCGACCAACCCCATAACCTCGACCAGTCGCCCGTCGTCGCGGCCGGGCCGCAGCACGCCGTACCGGTTCGTATGCTCGCGCGGCACGTCCATGACGGCGACGATGTTTCCCCCGGTGCGCTCGTACGCCTCCACCATCTGCTTCAGGCAGGGCGTGTCCGATTTAATGAGGTCGTCGGCGAGGAGCACCGCCACGGGCTCGTCCTCGACCAGGCGGCGCGCGCACCAGACGGCATGCCCCAGGCCAAGCGGCTCCTGCTGACGCAGATAGACGACCTGGCCGGGCACCGGGAGCAGATTGGCGATCGATTCCAGCTCCTTGGTCTTGTTTCGCTCGACCAGGGTTTGCTGCAACTCATGCGAATAGTCGAAGTGATCCTCGATGGCGCTCTTGCCGCGGCCAGTCACGAAGATGAAGTCCTCGATCCCGGCCGCGCTCGCCTCTTCCACCGCATACTGAATCAACGGCTTGTCGACGACGGGCAGCATCTCCTTGGGCATGGCCTTGGTGGCCGGCAGGAACCTGGTGCCCAATCCTCCGACCGGGAAGATCGCCTTGCGTACGCGCTTCATGCGGCTGTTCCGAATGGTGGTGACGGAGGCTTCGCGTTTCGGTAGGGCAGGACAGCGACGCGCCAAATCTAACGGCATTTGTCGGCGCGCGTTCCGCCCGACTCCCCCAACGAAATCCTTCGGCTCCCCAGAGGCATAGCAAATCCGCCGCCGCAAAGCCAACGCGCAGCCCGGCGGACCTATTGCCCCAGAAGAAGATCGCGGGCGCGATTGATTTGCGCCGCAAGGTAGGTTGACCCGCCCCTATCGGGGTGCAGCTTTTGCATGAGGCGGCGGTGGGCGTCGCGGATTTCGTCTTCGCTGGCCCCGGGTCCGACGCCGAGGATCGCCCGCGCCTCGTCGAGCGTCATCGCCCCGCCGGCCCCCGCCGGCGGCTCCTGGCTGCTGTCCGAAGCGCCGCCGCGCCAATCCGGATGCAGCTTGTCGAGGTAGGCTTCCAGCACGGACACCGACTGCGCGTCGTCGGCGCATTCCCGGCGCAAGGCGAGCAGATCCTCCAGCGACAGGTCTGCGAGGCTGCGGCCGCTGAACCGGCCCTCCGTCACCTCGCCCGAAACGGTTCCGGTGTCGTGGTCCAGCGACATGCGGAAGTATCGGGTTGCGACCGTGCTGCTGCGGCCCGGGCTGGGGCCGCCGGCGGCCGCACGCCGCCGCGCGGCCTGCTTCCAGCCGAGCAAGGCGAACAGCAGCAGGGGCGCGATGCCGATCAGGCTGGCGGCGCGGCCGGTCACGAGCATGACCAGCGCCAGGAACGCAGCCGCCACCACGGCGGCGACCTTCAGGAGCTTGGCCAGAGTGCGGGGATTCGCCCGGACGAAAGCGTGCCCCAGGGCCACAAGGCCGAGCAGCAGCAGCAGCCCAAGCGCGATGTAAGCCACGGGGCTAGGGCCGTCCCTTGACCTGATGGGCGATCTGCAGGGCGATGCCGCCGCGCCGTCGGCCGTAATCCTCCAGCGCCGGCCGGCCGCCCGCGGCGAACACGGCCACCGCCGAGAGCAGGTCCCGCAGCTGCTGGGCGCTCGCCGAGTCGAACGGGCAATAGGCTCCGCCCGTCAGCCGGGCGACCTGCTGGAACGCCTGGGCCGCGACGAGGTCCCCGCCCTCATGGAACATGAAGGCGGGCACGCCGAGCACGCCGAGCCGGCCGGCCTCGTGGCAGAGCGCGTCGACCGGCTCCTCCATGCAATCGCCGACGAAGACCAGCGCGCTGACCTTGCGCCGCTCGGTCTCCGCGATCGCATGACGCAGCACCTTCGTGATCTGGGTCTGACCGCCAAGGCAGGTCACGCCCGTCATCCGCCGGCCCAGCTCGCGCGCATCGGCGACCCATGAGCTCGCCTTGCACTCCCCGAAGCCGCGATAGAAGACGAGCTGGACCTCCAAGCCGCCCAGCTCGGCGGCGACCTCGAACATCTGCCCCTGCAGATGGCAGGCGCGGTCCCAGGTGGGCTCGCGGCTGGCGGTGGCATCGAGGGCGAAGATCAGCCGCCCCCGCCCGGCCGGCTTGACCGTGGGCATGGCGGCGAGCTTGCGCAGGAACGCATCGACCTCGGCCGAGGCGCGCTCCTCCTTGCCCACCGGGAGCTTGTCGCGATCAGCGGCCATCGGCCAACCGGAGAAAACACATGTTCATGGTCTTCAGGTAGGCGCTTGACAACCGGGTGTCCAGGTGTGGGCGCGCACGGGTCACGCCTTCGCGAGCGCGACCGCGGTGTCGTGGAAGACGGCCCCTCCCGCCGGGAAGCCGCGATCGGCGCTGGTCAGGGCATTGATGCCGATCCCGCCGACGAAGGTCGCGTTGGGCCAGATGCTCTCGACCACCAGGACGCCGGGCTGCAGCCCCTCGAACGGCTTGGCATGCACCAGCACCGTGCCCCTCTTGTTCGACAGCCGCACCATATCGCCCGCGACGATCCCCAGGCGCGCGCAGTCCCGCGGATGCACGAGCGCCGTCGGCCGACCCTCGCGGGATCGGGACGCAGCGGTCTCGGTGAAGGTGGAATTGAGGAAAGAGCGCGCCGGCGCGGTGACGAGGCGGAACGGATGCTCGGCATCGGGCTCCTCGATCGCCGGCATGTGGTCGGGCAGAACGGGCATGCGCTCATGGCCCGAGCCGATGCTTTTCCAGTCCGGCTTGAAGCGGAACTTCCCGTCGGCATGCCCGAAGCCGTTGAGGAAGTGACGCGTCTCGAAGTCGGCCGCGCAGTCGAGGCCGCCCTGCTCATGGACGATCGCCGGAGCCGGCAGGCCGGAGGCCCGGAACGTCGCCTCGATCATCTCCCAGGCGCTCATCTCGAAGCCCGGATGCTCGGCGCCAAGCCGATGCGCCAGCGCGCAGAGCAGGTCGTGATTGGAACGCGCCTCTCCAACCGGCTCGATCGCCTTGCGCGCGACCTGCAGGAAGGTGTGCCCGCCGGCGATGTAGAAATCGTCATGCTCGAGGAAGGTGGTGGCGGGCAGCACGAGGTCCGCCATGGCCGCGGTCTCGGTCATGAACTGCTCGTGCACCGCCACGAACAGGTCGGCGCGCGAGAAGCCCTCGCGCACCTTCAGATGCTCGGGGCAGACCATCACCGGATTGGTGTTCTGGATGAAGAGCGCGGTCACGGGCGGCCCATCGCCGAGGTCCCGCCGGTCGCCGGTCAGAATGGGCCCGAGCCGCGACTGGTCCAGCCGGCGCACCGAGGGGTTCAGCCGGTCCAGACCCTCGATCAGGCTGCGGTCGAGCCGGTACATGCCGGTGTTGCTGTAGAGCGCGCCGCCGCCCGGATATTGCCAGGCTCCGGTCACCGCCGGCAGGCAGGAGGCGGCGTGCATGTTGGCCGCGCCATTGCGCGAGCGGGTGAAGCCGTAGCCCAGGCGCAGGAAGCTGCGCCTGGTCGATCCATAGAGATGGGCGAAGCGCCCGATCTCTTCGGCATCGAGACCGGTGATCGCCGCGGCCCACTCCGGCGTGCGCGCGGCGAGGTGCCGCTCCAGCTCCTCCGGCGCGTCCGTGTATTTCGCCATGTAGGCGCGGTCGGCGAAGCCGTCGCGGAACAGCACATGCATGACCGCCGCGGCGAGCGCGCCGTCGGTGCCGGGACGCAGCATCAAATGCATGTCGGCCTGCTCGGCCGTGCCGGTGCGATAGGGATCGACCACCGCCAGCTTCGCCCCGCGCTCCTTGCGGGCGCGTGCGATGTGGGTCATCACATTAACCTGGGTGCTGACCGGGTTGCCGCCCCACATCACGATCAGATCGGCGTCGGCGATCTCGCGCCCGTCGAGCCCGCGCTTGATCCCGGCGCCCGCTTTCCACCCGGCGTCGGCCAGCGAAACGCAGATCGTGGAGATCTGGCGCGAATAGCCCATGGCGTGCCGCAGCCGCTCGATCCCGTCCCGCTGCACCAGCCCCATCGTGCCGGCATAGAAATAGGGGAAGACCGCTTCGGCCCCGTGACGCTGCGCGGCCCGCAGCAATCCTTCGGCAAGCAGGTCGAGGGCGTGGTCCCATCCGATCGCGCGGAAAGCGGCGCGGCCGACCCCCTTCTCGCCGACGCGCAGCAGCGGCTGCATCAGCCGGTCCGGATGGTGGACCCTGTCGGCGTAGCGCGCGACCTTGGCGCAGATCACGCCGGCGGTGTAGGGATTGTGCCGCCCGCCGCGCACCTTGCCGATGCGCTCCGGCGACAGCCGCTCGACCTCGAGCGCGCAGGTCGAGGGACAGTCGTGGGGACAGGCCGAGAGGACCGTATCGAGGGGCAAGGGGCAGCTTCCCGCGGTGGCTCGGGCTCGATACTAGCACCCGTGCGCCACCATCGCACCCCGTCGGCCCATTGACCCCGGGGCGCGCGCCCGCCCAGAGTTGCGCCCATCCTGCAACGGGCGCGGACGGCGCGCATGACCGATGTGGAATGCGTGGTGGTGGGAGCCGGCGCGGTCGGCCTGGCGATCGCCCGCGCGCTCGCGCTTGCCGGGCGCGAGGTGCTGATCCTCGAGGCCGGCGACCGGATCGGTGCGGAGACCAGCTCGCGCAGCAGCGAGGTCATTCATGCCGGACTCTACTATCCGACCGGCAGCTTGAAGCACCGGCTCTGCGTCGCCGGGCGGGAGGCGCTCTATCGCTTCTGCGCCGAGCGGGGCGTGCCGCACCGCAAGCTCGGCAAGCTCGTCGTGGCGGCCGAGGAGGCGCAGCGTCCCGCATTGGCAGCGCTGGCGGAGACCGCCGCTCGGAACGGGGTGCCGACCATCCCCCTCGATGCGGCCGGCGTTCGCGAGCTGGAGCCGGGCTTGCGCGCCGCCGCGGGGCTGCTCTCGCCCGAGACGGGCATCATCGACAGCCACGGGCTGATGCTCGCGCTGCAGGGCGAAGCGGAGGGGCGGGGCGCTGCGACCGCGCTGCGCAGCCCGGTGCTGCGCGGCGAGGCCAGGGGCAGCGGCTTCGTGCTGGAGGTCGGCGGGGCGGAGCCTGCGCGGCTCACGGCGCGCCTCTTGGTCAATGCGGCCGGGCTCGGAGCGGACACGCTGTCGCGATCGATCGCCGGCATCCCGCCCGCCTCGATCCCGCGCATCCACCTGGCCCGGGGAGTCTATTTCACGTTGCGCGGCGCGCCGCCCTTCCGGCGGCTGATCTATCCCATGCCCGATGCGGCGACGCTGGGCGTGCATCTCACGCTCGACCTCGCGGGCCGCGCGCGGTTCGGCCCGGACATCGAGTGGATCGACCGGATCGACTATTCGGTCGATCCCGGCCGCGCGCCGCTCTTCGCCAAGGCGATCTGCAGCTACTGGCCGGACCTGCCGGAGGACGCGCTGGAACCCGGTTATGCCGGCATCCGGCCCAAGCTCCAGGGCCCGGGTGAGCCCCCGCGCGATTTCCTCATCCAAGGGCCGCGCGCGCACGGGCTCGCCGGTTTCGTCGCGCTCTATGGGATGGAATCGCCGGGCCTGACCTCGTGCCTGGCGATCGGCGAGATGGTCCGCGCCCTGCTCGAC
>JAREAF010000163.1 GCA_029240475.1 Rhodospirillales bacterium
TCTTCGAATTCGACGCGGAGTTCCTTGAACCGGCTCCAGTTGGTCCACTCGAATGTGGCGGCCACCCCAAAGCGATCATTGACCTGATGATAGACGCTCACGCCGATGCTCTCGGGTGTTTCCAGCTCCGCAGTTGCATCCCGCACTCCCGCTCCCGGTATGGGGAACGGGGTCGGGGGGAGCTGTACCTCAGCCTCACCCTCGAGCTCGTGCTTGACGGAGGAGCGGAAGCCGATGCCGAACATCGTGCCGGGCATGGGCGTGATCAGCGCGCCCGCGGTGAAGCCGAAGCCGACGTCATCGGCTTGCAGCTCGACCTCGCCTTCGCCGAACGGCGTGAAGACCGCGTTGGTCAGACGGGCGTCCGCGCGCTGGATCTGCGCGCCGCCGCCAATCGCGAGCCAGGGCGTCACTTGATATGAGACTACCGGGTTCACGTTTATCGTCTTGAGTGACGAGGTCAGGGCGGCATAGCGACCGATCCAGCCGTCGTCATATTCGGTGGTGAGGCCGAACGGCGCATTGACGCCGACGCCGACGCGGAAATCGCCGAAGCTGGTCATCCCGTAGGCGGTCGGCACCAGGGCGTTCTCGCCGGCATCGCCGCCCTCGTTCGTTCCGAGCAGCGCCGGGCCCAAGATTGTGGTGCTGCCTTCGTTGCTGAACTCGTTGCTCGGAAAGATGAAGCTGGCGACGGCGCTCGCCTGGGTGCCCTCCAGCGCCGACATCCCGGCAGGATTATAGAAGATGATCGACGGGTCCATCGCATAGGCGTTCTGGCCGGCGAAAGCCTGGCCCAGCATGCTGCCGCTCTGCTCGCGCAGGGCGAAGCCGGAGGCTTGGGCCTCCCCCGAACCGGCGAGCAACGCGGCGGCGCTCACGGCGGCCAGGGCCGCGTAGGTGCGAATTGACATGATGTTCCCCCTCTAGGTCGTCCTGCGTCCGGCAGGGCGACGAAATGATCGAGAGGGTTGCAGCCGCTTACGGGCGGCGCAAGATTCTAAGTACCTCGAAGGAATAGTTTGCCGCCGCCTGTGGCATTCATATGACACAGATATGAAACTATATTTCCGACAGCTCTCAACAAAAAGGCCCGCGCGCCGTTGCGGCGGGCCTTCGGAATTCAGCTGATTCGGCTCAGAACCGGAAATTGGCCTGGACGGCCAGCAGATCGACGCTGTTCTCGTAATCCCCCCGCAAAGTGCCGGTAAGCGCTCCGCCCGGTGCGATCTCCATCGTCTCCCGGATCTCCGAATCGCGCACGAACACGTGAGCGTAGCCCAGATCGAAGCTGGCCCAGTCGTTCAAGGCGTAAGTGAGGCCCCCGGCCACCCAGGCGCGATCCTGATCCGGCAGCCGCGCCGTGCGGTACTTGTTGCGGACAGGCGATTGGTCGTAAGCGACGCCGCCGCGGAGCATGAGAGCCGGCGTCAGCTGATAATTGACGCCGACCGAGTAGAAGAAGGTGTCGTGCCAGTTTTCTTCGGTGACGTCGTCCGGAATGCCGCTGTCGAAGGTGACGCGCAGCTCGTCGAAGCGGCTCCAGTTGGTCCACTCGACCGTCGCCGCGATCGAGAGCCGGTCAGTAATCGCCTGCAAAATGCTGACGCCGATCGTCTCCGGGGTGCGCACCTCGGCTCGGGCATCGTCCTCGAAGACCGTGACGCCGCCCGCCGTCTCGATCGTCGCTTCCCCGACCGCCTCATGGCGGATCGAGGAGCGGAAGCCGATGCCGATCTTGGTGCCGGGGCCAGGCTCGATCAGCGCGCCCGCCGTGACGCCGAAGCCCCAATCGTCGGCTTGCAGCTCGGTGAGAGCGTCACCGGCAAGCCCGAGGAACACGGCATTGGTCAGGCGCGCGTCGATGTACTGAAGCTGCACTCCTGCGCCCAGCGAGAGATATTGATTGAACCGGTAAGAGAGCACGGGATTCACGTTGATCGTGAGGAGCTCGGAATCGATGGCGGCATAGCGCCCGATCCAATCATCCTCGTAGCTCGTCGACAAACCGAAGGGAGCGTTCACGCCCACGCCGAAGCGCCAGTCGCCGTAGCTGTCCATCGCATAGAGAGCGGGGACTATCGCGTCCTCGCCCGCGTCCCCGCTCTCCTCAGAGCCGAGCGGGACGAGGCTGAAGCTCCCGTCGTCGTCGAACTGGTTTTGGGGGCGGATGCCGGTGACCACGAGGCTGCCGCGGCGCCCGTCGAGGGCGGACATGCCGGCGGGGTTGTGAAAGATGATGCTGGGGTCCTTCACATACGCGTTCTGCCCCGCGAAAGCCTGTCCCAGCATGCTGCCGCTCTGCTCGCGGATCATGTAGCCGGCCGCATCGGCAGCGCCAGGGTGCAGCAACGCGGCTGCGCCGGCCGCGATTGCCACCCGTATCATTCCCTTCATGGAGATTTCCTCGGTCCGCTGTCCAGCGCCCACGCCGCCCCAGAAGCGCGCACGCAACAGACCGAATTCGTCTCAGAATGTGGTTAAGAGGCAATAAATTGTGAAACAGACAGGGTTAAATGGGCATTCTGTTGCTTAAGGATGACACTTGGCTGGCCAAGCCTCTCATGCGGGCCGGTAGATCAGGTCGTAATCCTGCGCCCAGCTCTCGCCCCAATCACGCGAAGTCTCCCACAGGTGCCGGAGCTCGCGCCCGGGCAGCGGCGTCCAGGTGATCCGGTTGTAGACCGGCAGGCCCGCGGCCTCCCGGGTGACGGCGAACATGCGAATGCGCCCGCCCGCAAATCCGCCGGCGAGCTGGAGTGTAAGCCCGGAGCTGTCGCGCCAGAGCTGATGCCACAGGCCGTCGGACGGCTCGTAATAGGACAGGCTGGTCCCGACGAGGCCGCTCACGCCTTTCCAGCTCTCTTGCAGCGCGCAGCCGCCATGCACCGCCTCGATCCGGTTGCGTCCGACCATGCGACCGGTCTCGGCCAGAGCGACGTCCCACGTGCCGATCCAGAAATCGAACTGGCGGTGCTCGGCGGCTATGCACGGCCGCGGACCGGATTGTGAGGACATGCCACTGCCTCCCTCGAAGCTCTCGCGCGAGGCGTCAGGTTAGAGCTTTCTGAAGTTCCTGTCCGCTCCCCTGGCAATCAGGGTCTGCGCAAAAGGCGTGGGCGGCTACCCCAAGGGGTGGGAAATGCCGAACTTTTTATGACGGCTTTATGCCCGATCGGCACCCCCTGGGCCGACGAACCGCGATCGGGGGAAGCACCGCTGCGGGGGTTTGGGTGCCGAGTGTCTACCCATACGCCTTGACCGGCGCGCCCTACTATATGCAGCGGCCATGCCCGGTAGTGGCTAATTCCAAAGTGATATTCAAGGGCCGGTTTGAAGTCGCTGCGGGCGCTTACGGAAGCTTTATGACCGCTCCGCCCAATCCCCATGGAATCTTTACGGGGGTAAATCCTACGTTTCCTCCTGCCAGGCGGCCCCACGACTTGCCCGCCTTAACAAGAAATCACCCGAACTGGCCAGCTCTGCTTGCTCTGGTCACCCCGCATAAGAAGAACGGAGGAGGAAGAACGAATGAGCGATATCCGGGACGAGATCATTACTTTGATCCCCCAGCTCAATCGCTACGCCCGTTTTCTGACCCGCAACAGCGACCAGGCTTCCGATCTGGTTCAGGACTGCCTCGAGCGCGCTTTATCGCGGGCCTCTCTGTATCAGCCCGAGACCGACCTGCGCGCTTGGCTCTTCACCATGATGCGCAATCTCTTCATCAACCAGAAACGCAGCGAGAAGCGCGCCCGCGAATATAGCGAGCGCATCAAGATGGACGGCATGTCCGTCGAGCGTCCGCGGCAGATCGACCGCCTGCTGCTGACCGAGCTCAGCGGAGCCATCGACCAGCTCGGCGCCTCCGAGCGCCAGGCGATCCGCCTCCTCGCGGTCCTCAACTATTCCTACGAGGATGCCGCCGCGCAGACACAGCTGCCGATCGGCACCTTGAAGTCCCGCCTCAGCCGCGGCCGCAGCCGGCTGCGCGACATGCTGGAAGGCTCGAGCAACGGGAACGGCCGCAACGGACAGCAGCGCGACGTGCGCGTCGCGGTGCGCGCCTAGGGCGGCGAGCCGACCGAACTACTGATCGTCGTCATCGAGCTGGCGTAGGCGATAGCCTACGCCAGCTTCCGTTATGATGTAGCGCGGCTGGGTCGGGTCGCGCTCGATCTTCTGTCGGAGCTGCCCGACATAGACGCGGAGATACTGCGTCTCGTTGACGTGCGCGGGACCCCAGACCTCGCGTAAGAGCTGCTGGTGCGTGACCACCTTTCCGGCATGCTTCACCAGCGTGCGCAGCACCTCATATTCCTTGCGCGAGAGCCGCACCTCCTCGCCGTCCACCGTGACCACGCGGCGCGTCAGATCGACGGCGAGCCCGCCGGTCGAGAAGAGCGGCGCCTCCTCGCTGGTCCCGACCCGGTGGCGGAGGGCCGTGCGCATGCGGGCCAACAGCTCGCCCATGCCGAACGGCTTGGTGACGTAATCGTCGGCGCCGCGGTCGAGGGCGTCGATCTTGTCCTGTTCGTCGAAGCGCACCGACAGCACGATGATCGGCACCCGCGACCATTCGCGGATGCGCGTCAGGACCTCGCGCCCGTCGATGTCCGGCAGGCCAAGGTCCAGGATCACCAGATCGGGCTGGGCCGTCGTGCAGAGCCGGATGGCGTCGTTGCCGGTATGCGCCTCGATGACGGTGTATTCGTGCGAGTTGAGGCTGGCCGACAGGAAGCGCCGGATCTGCGGCTCGTCATCGACGACGAGGATGCGGGCATTGCCGTTAATTGGCATCGGCCGGCTCCTCGAGCGGCAGGGCGGGCGCCTCGCTGGCGATCGGCAGGCGGATCTTGAAGGCGGCGCCGCGCCCAAGCCCCTCGCTTTCCGCCGAGATGGCCCCGCCATGCGCCTCGACGATGCCCTTGCAGATGGCAAGCCCCAGGCCCGTTCCCGCGACCTTCCGGTCCTTCGCGCGCACCCGGTAGAATTTGTCGAAGATGCGCTGCAGCTCCTCGGCCGGAATCCCCGCGCCCTGGTCCGCGACGATCAGCACCACCTCCTGCCCGGCGCGGTGCGCACGGATGGCGATCGGCGCGCCAGGGTTCGAGTTCTTGTGGGCGTTGTCGATCAAGTTGATCAGCACCTGCTCCATCAGCACGAAATCGACGGCGAGCATCGGCAGGCCCGGCTCGATCTCCACCTTGAACCGGTCGCCCGAGATGCGCGATTTCTGAGATTCGATTGCCGCCCCGATGAGGTCCGTCACATCCTCCCACTTCAATTGGGGAGTGAGCGCGCCGGCTTCCAGCTTGGTCATGTCGAGAAGATTGCCCACGAACCGGTTCAGACGCTCGGCCTCCTCGTGAATCGTCTGCGTCAGGTCGTGCCGGGTGTTCTCGTCGAATCCCTTGCCGAAGCGCAGGAGACTCGATGCCGCACCCATGATCGAGGCGAGCGGCGTGCGCAGATCGTGCGAGATCGAGGAGAGCAGGGCCGCACGCAGGCTCTCCGACTGGCTGAGGAAGCGTGCGTCCTGCATGCGCTCGGACAGCCGCGCCCGCTCCAGCGCGACCGCCGCCTGGCGCACCATGCCGTCGGTCACCAGGGTCACCGATTCGCTGAGCGCGGCGTCCGGGTCGTTGTAGCGGATGCCGAGCACGCCCAGCACGCCTTCGCCCGTCGCGATCGGCAGGAACTGGCGCTCGGCATCGGGGAAATGCCCCGTGCCGCGCCCGGATGTCTGCTCGTTGGCGAGGCACCAGTGCGCCGCCTCCCGGTCGCGGCCTTCGATCGGCTCGCCTTCGGGGATCACCGCCTCCAGCCGCTCCTCGGTCTGGTGCGGCAGCAGGAAGACCGAGCGGGCGTCCAGGATCTCGTCCACCTTGGCGACGATCACCTGCATCACCTCGCCCGGGCGGACCGCGGCGGCGATGTCGCGGCTGAACCGCAGCAGCGCCTCGGCGATGCGCCCGCGATCGCTGGCCGCGATCTCGCGGTCGCGCGCCCGGCCGGCGAGGTGGCTCGTCAGCCCCGCCGCCAGCAGGAACATCGCGAAGGTGACGGCGTCCTGCAGGCTGCCGGGCGCCTTCAGCGAGAATTGCGGCCAGACGAAGAAGAAATTGTAGGCGACCACCGCCTCGGCCGCCGCGAGCGCCGCGGGCCCGAAGCCGAAGCGCACCGCCGAGATCAGCACCGGAGCCAGCAGCAGCAGCATCAGGTTGGCCGAACCCAGATGGTCGGAACCGAGCCGGGCGAGCACGGCCGCGACCGCGACGGCCGTCGTGGCGAGGAAGTAGTTCTTGACCGCCGGCGCGCGGGGCCGCATCAGGTCGGCCAGCGAGCCGGGCCGCGTGCGGCGGCGCGGGGTGTGCACGACGCTGATCTCGATGCCCTCGCCCAGCTCCACCAAGGACTGCGCGGTGGCTGAGCGGAACAGGCGCGACAGGGCCGAGCGCTGGCTGCGGCCGACGATGATCTGCGCCGCGCCATGGCCCTGCGCCACGCGGATCAGCTCCTCGGCGACCGACCGGCCGGTCACCATGGCGGCCTCGCCGCCCAGCTCGCGGGCGAGGGCCAGCGCCGCATCGAGTTTTTCCTGCTGCTCGGCGGATCGCCGCTCGCGCCCGGAATCCACATGCACCGCGAGCCAGGCGGCGTTGTTGCGGATGGCGATGCGGTTGACCGCATGGATGAGCGGCTCGGCGCTGTCGTCGGCGGCGATGCCGACCACGATCCGCCGCCCGACCCAGCCGCGCGGGCTGCCGCGCGCCCGCGCCCCGCCGCGCTGCTCCTCAT
>JAREAF010000164.1 GCA_029240475.1 Rhodospirillales bacterium
CCGGGACCGCCCAGCCGGCGCCGCTCCCCGCCACCGGAGAAGACACGGACGCCGCCCTGGCGGACGCCGCCCCGGCGCCCGCGGCGCCCGTGACCGAGCCCACCCAGACGGCCGCGGCGCCCGCGCCCGAGACCTCTTCCACCTCGGCAGGGGCCACCGCCAATCCGGCGGAACCCGCCGCGCCTGCGGCAACGCAGGAGGCCGCCGCGCCCGCTGCCGCCGCTCCGGCCGAACCGGTGCAGCCGGCCGCCGGCGGCAGCTGGAAGATCCAGCTCGCGGCGGTGAAGTCCGAGGACGGCGCGCGCCAGGAATGGGGCCGCATGCAAAGGGCCCATCCGGACCTCCTCGGCGACATGCGGCTGACCGTGCAGCGGGCGGATCTTGGAACGAAGGGCATCTACTACCGCATTCAGGCGGGTCCGCTGCCGGACCGCACGACGGCCGAGGATGTCTGCTCCGAGCTGAAGGCCTCCAAGCAGCCCTGCCTCGTGGTCAAGCCGTGACCCTGCCCCCGCGCGCGGTCATATTCGGCTGTGCCGGGTCGGAGCTGACGGATCGGGAACGGCGCTTCTTCGCCGAGGCCGACCCGCTCGGCTTCATCCTGTTCCAGCGCAACTGCGTCGAGCCGGCGCAGCTCCGCCGGCTCGTCGCCGAGTTGCGCTCCTCCGTGGGACGGGCGGACGCGCCCGTGCTGATCGACCAGGAGGGCGGGCGCGTGCTGCGCTTGAAGCCGCCGCACTGGCGGGCCGCGCCGGCGCAGGGGCGGTTTGCCGACCTGGCGGGACGCGACCGCGCCAGCGCCCGCGAAGCCGCCTATCTCAACGCCCGCATCCTGGCCGCCGAGCTGGCGGATCTCGGCATCACCGTCGACTGCGCGCCCGTCCTGGACCTCCGCCTGCCGGGTGCACATGAAATCATTGGGGACCGCGCGCTCGGGAGCGAACCGGACCAGGTGGCGGAGCTTGGGCTGGCCGTGGCGCAAGGCCTGCTCGACAGCGGCGTACTGCCCGTCATCAAGCACATCCCAGGCCATGGCCGTGCGAACGTGGATAGCCATCACGAGCTGCCGGTCGTCGATGTCTCGCGCGAGGTCCTGGAGCAAACCGATTTCGAGCCGTTCCGCCGGCTTTGCAGCCAGCCTTGGGCGATGACGGCGCATGTGGTCTATCGCGCCGTTGATCCCGAGCGGCCCGCCAGCCTCTCCCCGCGCGTGATCGAACAGGTGATCCGCGGCTCCATTGGCTTCGACGGGTTCCTCGTCAGCGACGACGTGAACATGAAGGCGCTGAAGGGGGATGTCGGCGAGCTCTCGCGCACGGCGATCCACGCGGGCTGCGATGCGGTGCTCCATTGCAACGGCGATTTCGCCGAGATGGAGCGCGTGGCGCGCGCGACGCCGCGCCTTTCCGACCGCGCGCTGGAGCGGCTGTCGCGCGGCAGTGCGATGCTGCCGCAGCGGGCCGAGGAGCTGAACATCGCCGCCGCGCTCGGCCGCATCGAAACCTTGCTCGCCGCCTGAAGCACACCCGTGGCGCTATCGCTGGACACCACTCTTGAGATCGCCGCCTTTGCCGTGCCCGCGGTGATCGCGATCACCACGCACGAGGCCGCGCACGGCTTCGTGGCCGACAAGCTCGGCGACGACACGGCGCGGCGGCTCGGGCGCGTGACCTTCAACCCGTTCCGGCACATCGATCTCGTGGGCACCATCCTGCTGCCGGCGATTCTGCTGATCTCGGGCGCCCGATTCCTGTTCGGCTGGGCCAAGCCCGTTCCGGTCAATTTCCACCGGCTGCGCAATCCGCGCCGGGACATGGTGCTGGTCGCGGCGGCCGGCCCGGGGATCAATTTCGCTCTTGCCGTGATCTCGGCGGCGCTGCTGCACTTCACCCCTGTCCTGTCGCCCGGGCCGGCGGGATGGGTGGGGCTTGGGCTGATTCAGTCCGTGCAGTTCAACCTGATGCTGGCGATCTTCAACATGCTGCCGCTGCCGCCGCTGGACGGGGGCCGCGTGGCGATGGGCTTGCTGCCGAACGCGCTCGCCATCCCGCTCGCTCGGCTTGAGAAGTTCGGCATCGTGATCGTGCTTGGCCTTTTTCTCCTGTTGCCGTATCTGGGCTCCAAACTGGGCTATGATCTGGACCCGTTCGGGGTCCTGATCGGCGGCCCGCTGCAGTGGATGCTCGATCTGGTCACCTGGATCACGGGCCATTCGACCGGTGGGTAATAGGCGATGACGATCGAAGAGCCGTTCGAGGAGGCGCTGCCGCCGGCGGCGAACGACGATCAGCGGCTGGTGCTCGACCTCGACGGGTTCGAGGGCCCGATCGACGTGCTGCTGACGCTCGCCCGCGACCAGAAGGTCGATCTGGCGAAGATCTCGATCCTCGAGCTGGCCGACCAGTATCTCTCCTTCATCCAGCGCGCCCGGCGGCTCAGGCTCGAGATCGCGGCGGACTATCTCGTGATGGCGGCCTGGCTCGCCTATTTGAAGTCGCGCCTGCTGCTGCCCGAGCCCGAGGGCGAGGGCGAGCCGACCGGGGCGGAGCTCGCGGCGGCGCTGGCATTCCAGCTGCAGCGCTTGGAAGCGATGCAGCAGGCCGGCGAGAAGCTGATGGGCCGCCCCCGGCTGGGGCAAGACTTCTTCCGGCGCGGCGCGCCCGAGGCACTGAAGATCGTCTCGCGCGCCGTCTACGATGTCAGCCTCTACGACCTGCTCAAGGCCTATGGCGATCAACGCGGCCGGCAGACTCGCGACACCGCCCTGCACATCGCGCCTCTGGAGCTCTACTCGATGGACGATGCGCTGCGGCGCCTCGGCGAGATGCTGGGCCATGCGCCGGACTGGCGGACGCTGGCCGCGTTCCTGCCCGGCGGCTTGAGAGGGCTGGTCTACCGCTCGGCGGTCGCCGCGACCTTCGCCGCCTCGCTCGAGCTGGTGCGCTCCGGACGCGCCGAGCTGCGGCAGGACGGCACCTTCGGCCCTATCTATTTGAAGGCCCGCGAGGGCTCTTCCCAATCCAGCCAGAGCATGTAGATGAACGAAGATCGTTTTACGCTCCTGCGCCTCGCCGAGGCGATCCTCTTCGCCACCGCCGAGCCGGTCGCGCCGGCGGCGCTCGCCCAGCGCCTGCCGGATGGGACTGACGTCAAAGGCCTGGTCGAGGAGCTGAAGGGGCTCTACGCCAATCGCGGCGTCAATCTCGTCGAGATCGACGGCCGCTACGCCTTCCGCACGGCTCCCGATCTGGGGCCCAGGCTGCAGATCGAGCGGGAGGTGCCGCGCAAGCTCTCGCGCGCGGCCATCGAGACCCTGGCCATCATCGCCTATCACCAGCCGGTGACCCGGGCCGAGATCGAAGAAATCCGAGGGGTGGCCCTGTCGAAGGGGACGCTGGACACTCTGATGGAGATCGGCTGGATCGAGCCGAAGGGGCACCGCAAGACCGCCGGCCGGCCCGCCACCTGGCGGACCACGGCGGCCTTCCTCGACCAGTTCGGGCTGGAGAGCATCGGCGACCTGCCCGGGATCGAGGAGCTGAAGGCGGCCGGCCTGCTGGACGCCCGTCCGGCCATTTCAGCCCTGGGCGCGAGCGCGGCCGCCGCCTCGCGCCGCATCGACGACCTCGATGAGGAGGCCGAGAAGGCCTCCGAGGGCGAGGAGGAGGAGGCGGTGGATGCGGCCGAGGCGCTCGCCGGGCTTGCCCCGGCGGAGGGCGAGCGGGCCGAAGCCGAGGCACAAGAGGCCGTCGCGGAGCCGGTTTGAGCCGGGCAAGGGGCCAGGCGCCCTTTTAGAAGGCGCCGCCCGACCTTAGATATCGTTTGAAAGGCAACGGAGATTGCGGCGGGCCGGGCTTTTGCGCCAATATCCGCCGCCACGCGGCTAGGGACAGGTAGGAGACCGCCCGAGATGGGAAGCTTTAGCATTTGGCATTGGCTGATCGTGCTGGCCGTCGTGCTGCTGCTGTTCGGCGGCGGCGGCAAGATCCCCAAGCTCATGAAGGACATGGGCACCGGCATCAATGCCTTCAAAAAGGGCCTGAAGGAAGAGAAGGGCGCGCCGGACGGCAAGGATGCCGAGACCGCGCGCCTGGAGCGCGGCGAGGTTGCGTCCTCCGCCGAGCGCAAGGAAACCGTGAAGAGCTGAGGCTCCTCGCTGCTTCCCGCACGGCCGGGGATCGCGGCCGGCGCCTTCTGGAGCGGTAATGCTCGATATCGGCTGGTCTGAAATGGCGGTCATTGCGCTCGTCGCCCTTGTGGTGATCGGGCCCAAGGACCTGCCCAAGGCGATGAAGACGGTGGCCTTCTGGGTCCGCAAGGCGCGCAAGCTCGCCTCGGAGTTCCATAGCGGCATCGACCAGCTCGTTCGCGAAGCGGAGCTGGAGGAGGCGCGCGATGCGATCCGCAGCGCCAGCCAGATGAATCTCGACCGCGCCGTGGAACAGACCATCGACCCGACCGGAGAGGTCAACAAGGCGTTGTCGCCGGCCGACCTTGCCGACCTGCCGGACCCGACATCGGAAGAGCCGGTCGATGACCGGCCGGCGCTCGCGCCGGCCGCGTCTCCCGCCGCGCCCGCCGTTGCGCCGCCGACATCGGAGCCGGTCAAGGCGGAGCCGGTGAAGGCGGAGCCCGCCTGACGCCATGGCGACCGTCGACGATCCGGAGAGCGACGACAAGAAGATGCCGCTGCTCGATCACCTGATCGAGCTGCGCTCGCGCCTGCTGCGCGCCGTGATCGCGCTGTTCGTGGCCTTCGGCATCTGCTTCTACTTCGCCGAGCCGCTCTACGCCTTCCTCGTGCAGCCGCTCGCTGAGATCCTGATCGAGAAAGGTCTCGACCGGCGCATGATCTACACGGCGTTGACGGAGGTGTTCTTCACCTATGTGAAGGTCGCGTTCTTCTTCGGCGCCTTCATCTCCTTCCCGATCTTCGCCACGCAGATCTACAAGTTCGTCGCCCCCGGCCTGTACCGGAACGAGAAGAAGGCGTTCCTGCCGTTCCTGTTCGCCACGCCGATCCTGTTCTTCCTCGGCGGGGCGATGGTCTATTACCTCGTGCTGCCGATGGCTTGGCGGTTTTTCCTCAGCTTCGAGACCGCGCCGGTCGAGGGCGGACTGCCGATCCAGCTCGAGGCGAAGGTGGCCGAGTATCTGAGCCTGGTGATGCAGCTCATCTTCGCCTTCGGCATCGCCTTCCAACTTCCCGTCATCATGACCCTTCTCGCGCGCGCCGGCATCGCGAGTTCCAAAGGCATGGCCGAGAAGCGGCGCTACGCCATCGTCGCCGTCTTCGTCTTCGCGGCGATCCTGACGCCGCCCGACCCGATCAGCCAGATCACGCTCGCGATCCCGATCATTGTGCTCTACGAGATCTCGATCTGGATGGCCAAGCTGGTCGAGCGCGATCGCGCCAAGCGCGAGGCGATGATCGAGCAGGAAGTCAACCTGCCGTCGACCTAGGTGCCACCCCTGATGCCGCGCGCGCACAGTGGCACGGGAGCTTTCCCGCCGTGCCGGGTCCTCCTGGACGGGCGAGGGCGGCCGCTCGTATAACGGCCGTCAGGCACCGGACCGGCGATTCGCTTTTGGCATGCACGATCTCAAGCTCATCCGCGACGATCCCGAGGGGTTCGACCGCGCGCTCGCGCGGCGCGGGCTGCAGCTGGTTGCGGCCTCGATCCTGGAGCTCGATCGCGAGCGGCGCGAGGCGCTGACGCGCGCTCAGGAGATCCAGGCCCGCCGCAACAAGCTCGCCAAGGAGATCGGCGAGGCCAAGCGCAAGGGCGGGGACGCCGCCGCGCTCCTGATGCAAGCCGATCAGGGCAAGGCCGAGCAGGCGGAAGCCGAGTCGCGCGCGGCCGCGCTGGGCGAGGAGTTGGAGCAGCGGCTGGC
The DNA here is from genome assembly GCA_029240475.1 of Rhodospirillales bacterium. Taxonomy (GTDB): domain Bacteria; phylum Pseudomonadota; class Alphaproteobacteria; order JAREAF01; family JAREAF01; genus JAREAF01. The sequence continues at coordinate 5,896 of JAREAF010000164.1, forward strand.
CGGCATCCCCAATCTCCCCGCGCCCGAAGTGCCCGATGGACCGGACGAGACTGCCAATCGCGAGATCCGCCGGGTCGGCCAGCCGCGGGAGTTTCCGTTCGCGCCGAAGCAGCATGACGAGATCGGCTCGGGTCTCGGTCTTATGGATTTCGAGCGCGCGGCCAAGATGTCCGGCGCACGCTTCGTCGTGCTCAAGGGCGCGCTCGCCCGGCTGGAGCGCGCATTGGCGCAGTTCATGCTCGACTTGCACACCGGCGCGTTCGGCTATCAGGAGGTCGTGCCTCCGCTGCTGGTGCGTGACGAGGCCGTGTTCGGGACCGGGCAGCTGCCGAAATTCGCGGCCGACCTGTTTCGCACCGACGACGGATTTTGGCTGATCCCCACGGCCGAGGTGTCGCTCACCAACCTGGTGCGCGAGGACATCCTGGGCGAGGGCGACCTGCCGCTGCGCTTCACCGCCTGGACGCCGTGCTTCCGATCGGAGGCGGGCGCCGCGGGGAAGGACACGCGCGGCATGATCCGCCAGCACCAATTCTCGAAGGTCGAGCTGGTCTCGATCGCGCATCCCGACCGCTCCGAGGAGGAGCATGAGCGGATGACCCAATGCGCCGAGGAGGTGCTGAAGCGGCTCGGGCTGCCCTATCGCGTGGTGCTGCTCTCGACCGGCGACATGGGCTTCTCCGCGCGCAAGACCTACGACATCGAGGTCTGGCTGCCGGGGCAGGGCGCTTATCGGGAGATCTCCAGCTGCTCGAACTGCGGCGACTTCCAGGCCCGGCGGATGAAGGCGCGCTTCCGGGCGGCCGGGGAGAAGGGCACGCGATTCGTGCACACGCTGAACGGCTCGGGGCTCGCCGTCGGCCGCACGCTGATCGCGGTCTTGGAGAATTATCAGCAGGGCAACGG
>JAREAF010000650.1 GCA_029240475.1 Rhodospirillales bacterium
GACCCATGCGTTGTCAACGCCGCTATCCCACAGAAGTTCTGCCAGGCTACTTAGTGGTTCATCCGGTAAGTCATGCGGCCTTTGGCAGGAGGGCGATGCCGGGCTGGCGGCGTGGCCGCCGGCGCCGCCGCCGTCCCCAGACGAAGGGGTGGCGGTGCGCATTCCAATAGGCCGTCGCCTGCGCCACCGCCTCGACCACCTCATCCCAGGTCTCGAAGCGCCGCCCGGCGAGGGCGAGCGCGCGTAGCACCTTCCACCACGGCTCGATGAGGTTGAGATAGGCGGCGTATTTCGGCTGGAACACCATCTCCCAGCGCGGATGCGCCAACATGAAGAGGAGCACGTCGGTGGCGCGGTGCGTGCTGAGATTGTCGGCGATGGCATAGATGCGATCCACCTCGGCCGGCACCCAACCCTCGACCTCTTCCAGGAACGCCACCCAGTGCGCGGTGCCGCGGCCCGGATGGGGCTGGGTGAAGGCGGCGCCGGTCGCCGGGCAGAACGCCCCGAAGATGTAGCCCTTGCCGCGCCGGCCGTAGTCGATCTCCTGCCGGGCGCGGCCTGCAGGCGGCGGTTGCGGCCGCACCAGCTCGCGGCCCGGGTAGCTCTTGGCGCTGACCGGACCCATCTCGTCGAGGCAGACGACTACGCCGCCCGCCGGCGGCGCGGCATAGAGCGTCTCGATGCGGCCCTTTTTTCCGCGAACTCCGGGTCCACGCGCTCGCCGAACCAGGTCTCCTGCCGGCGCCAGCGCAGCCCCTCGGCCAGCAGGATTTCGTCGATGCGGCTGCGCCGCATGGCGATGCCCTTGTGCTCCAGCAGATACGCGGCCAAGCGGTCCAGCGTCCAGGCGGCGAACGGCAGACCAAGGCTCCGTGGGCTGGTCAGCGCGGCCGCGATCACGGCGGCGACCTCCTCAGGCGAGTAGATCGCTGGGCGGCCGGAGCGATGGTGATCCTCCAGTGCCGCCAGACCCTCTGCGTTGAACCGGCGAGTGCGGCGGCGCACCGTCTCCGCATCCAGCCCGAGCGCGGCGGCGATGGCCGGCGGCGTCTCACCGCGGCTCGCACGCCAGACGATGCGGGCACGCTCGACCCGCCGCGCCGGCGCGGTGCGCGAGCGGGCCAGCGCCCCCACTGCCGAGCGCTCCTCAGCAGTCAGCTTGCGTAGGCAAACCGGCGGGCCACGCATGGCACATCTCCCGTCCAGGAGAGACTGCCATCATACCGCACCAGATGCCGGATGAACCACTAAGTAGCCTGGCAGAACTTCTGTGGGATAGCGGCGTTGACAACGCATGGGTCGGCCGGAGGTCGCCATGCGCCCGATCCGCCTGGACGCGCTATCCGCTGAACAGCTGCGCGAACTCGACGAGCTGTACCACACAACCCGCGACGTGCGGGTGCGGGGACGGGCGCAGATGATCCTGCTCGTGGCCGAGCAGGGCATGGTGGCGGCCGAGATCGCGGCCATCGTCCGGCAGGACGAGGAGACGGTCCGGCGCTGGTTCGCCCGCTACCTGGCCGAGGGCATCGAGGGCCTCTCCGACGCGCCGCGCTCCGGGGCGCCGCCGAAGGCGACGGCGGCGTACCGCGAGCGCCTCCTCGGGGTCGCGCGCCGCCGGCCCCGGGCGCTCGGCCTGCCGTTCTCGCTCTGGACCGCGGCACGCCTGGCCGGCCACCTGGCCGAGCTGACCGGGGTGCGGATGAGCGCGGCCAGCGTCTGCCGCCTGCTGCGCGAGGGCGGCATGGCGCTGAGCCGGCCGCAGCACACGATCACCAGCCCCGACCCGGAGTATGCGCCCAAAAAGGGGCGGTCGAGGCGGCCCGTGACGGCCTGAGCCCGGGCGAGGTCTTCTACTACGCCGACGAGTTCAACATCGGCTGGCACCCGACGCTGCGCGCGCTGTGGAGCCCGGTCGGACGGCAGGTGATGGTCCCCACCCCCGCCCGGCCGACCCGGCGCTACGGCCTGGGCGCGGTGGGCTGGCACAGCGGCGAGGCCGTCGTCACCACACGCCGGCGCAAGCGGCGGCGCGAAGTCGCCGAGCTGCTGGAGGCACTCCTGGCCCGGCATCCCCGCGGGACCGTCCACGTGGCCTGGGACAACGCCGGCACGCGCTACCGCCGTGAGGTCACCCACTGCGAGCTGTTCGGGAGCATCGACGCGCTGCTCGGGGCCACGCGGGAGTTCTTCGACCGCATGAACCGAACGCCCGGGCGCACCCGCGCCATCATCGGCGCGCATCCCGCATGACTTGGGCGAACGCACTTAGAGCGTCGTGCTGTTATTCTGGTGCGTATCCTGCGGCCCTGAAGTAACGCCAGCATTCGGCGGGTTCGAAGAGATCACAGACGTCGCCGATGGCGGCGATGAGGCCATCGAAGGTGCGGGCGGCGATCTTGCGCAGGTGTGCCTTCAGCTTGGCGAAGGCCCGCTCGATCGGGTTCAGGTCGGGCGAGTATTGGGGCAGGAAGAGGAACCAGGCGCCGCGCCGGCGCAGGGCGGCCTTGGCCTTGGCACTCTTGTGGACGGAGAGGTTGTCGAGGATGACGACATCGCCGCGCGCGAGGGTGGGGGCGAGCTGGGTCTCGACATAGGTGTCTCGACATAGGTGTTGAAGGCCGCGCGGTCGATCGCGCCCTCGATCACCCAAGGCGCGGCCAGCCGATCGGCGCGCAGACCCGCGATGAAGGTCTGGGTGCCCCACTTGGCGAAGGGGGCGCGGGCCCGGAGGCGCACGCCGCGGCGGGCGCGCCCGCGCAGGCGGGTCATCTTGGTGTTGACGGCGGTCT
>JAREAF010000165.1 GCA_029240475.1 Rhodospirillales bacterium
CGATCTGCTACGGCGGCAAGGGCGTGTTGAAGGCCGTGGAGGCGGTCAACGGCGAGATCTTCGATGCGCTCTCCGGCATGGAGGCGGACGACCAGCTCCGCATCGACCGCATCATGCGCGAGCTGGACGGCACGCCGAACAAGTCGCGGCTCGGCGCGAATGCGATCCTCGGCGTGAGCCTGGCGATCGCCAAGGCCGCCTCGGAGGAGGCCGGCCTGCCGCTCTTCCGCTATGTCGGCGGCGCCTTCGCGCGGACGCTCCCCGTCCCGCTGATGAACATCGTCAATGGCGGGGCGCATGCCGACAATCCGATCGACTTCCAGGAATTCATGATCATGCCGGTCGGCGCCGCGACCTTCGCCGAGGGGCTGCGCATGGGCGCCGAGGTGTTCCATGCTCTCAAGGGCAAGCTGAAGGCGGCCGGGCACAACACCAATGTCGGCGACGAGGGCGGGTTCGCCCCGAACATCGCCTCGGCGCGCGAGGCGCTCGATTTCATCCTTTCGGCCATCGATGCGGCCGGCTTTCGAGGTGGCGAGGATGTCGCGCTGGCGCTCGACTGCGCGGCGACCGAGTTCTTCCGCGAGGGCCAATATCACTTGGAAGGCGAAGGCCAGGTGCTCGACTCCGAGGCCATGGCGCGCACCTACGAAGCCCTCTGCCGCGACTACCCGATCGCCTCGATCGAGGACGGCATGGCCGAGGATGATTGGGGCGGCTGGTCGATGCTGACGCAGGCGCTGGGCGGGCGCGTGCAGCTCGTGGGAGACGACCTCTTCGTCACCAACCCCGAGCGGCTGAAGCGCGGCATCGCCGAGGGCGTCGCCAACGCCATCCTGGTCAAGGTCAACCAAATCGGGACCTTGAGCGAGACGCTGGAGGCGGTCGAAACCGCGCACCGCGCCGGTTACGCGGCCGTGATGTCGCATCGCTCCGGCGAGACCGAGGATTCGACCATCGCCGATCTCGCCGTCGCGACCAATTGCGGGCAGATCAAGACCGGTTCGCTCTCGCGCTCCGACCGGCTCGCCAAATACAACCAGCTCCTCCGCATCGAGGAGGAGCTGGGCGACCAGGCGAGCTATCCCAGCCGCTCGGTCCTGAAGACGCCGAGGGTGTGAGGGTCCTTGTCCCTCAAGCGTGGACTGCACCTCCTTCCGGCCGGCCTCGTGGACCGAATGACCGCGAGACGCGGTAGGCCCTACGCGTTCGAACACCTGACCCCGACCGCTACGGCGCTCGTGGTTATCGACATGACTAGTATGTTTGTTGTGGGGCGATCGGAGACGGGGGCCGTCACGGCTGCGATCAATGGCGTCGCACGGGAGCTGCGCCAACGCGGGGGCTCGGTACTGTGGGTCGTGCCAGCACCGTTCGAGCACCCCGGCCTGTTTGCGGACGTGATTGGTCGAGAGGCAGCGGAGTGGCACCAATGCGCCGTCTGGACAGGGTGCGCAGGGACGGCTTTGGCCGGAGCTCGACGTGAACGCGGCTGACCTGCACTCCCGCAAGTCCCTCTACGGGGCCTTCTTTCCCGGAGCCAGCGACAGCGCGGAGCAACTGTCGAGCCGCGGCATCGATACCGTCCTAATCGCGGGGGCACTCACCGACGTTTGCTGCGACGCCTCCGCCCGTGACGCGTTCTCCCGGGGCTTCCGCGTGATTATGGTCGCCGACGCTTGCATCGGCTCCTCACCGGAGGCGCATGCCCGCGCGCTCGCGACCGTGTTCCGCAACTTCGGCGACGTAAGGTCGTCCGAAGAGGTGATCGAACTTCTGTCCGCACCCCCGTAGACCCGAGGGGGTAACGGCGGGACCGGATTTCTTCTTCCTTCCCCTTGAGGGGGCGGGCGGGGAGGGGAGTTCCAGAAGCCAGAACACAGAAGTCAGTAGTCGGAAAAGAGTTCGCCCTGAGTTCTGGTTTGTGACTTCTGACTTCTGACCCCCAACTTAACTCTCCCCCTCAAGGGGGGAGGGGACCTCAAAGTGATCTCGGCGGAGCTCTACCTCATCACCCCGTGATTGTTGAGGTGCAGCTCGCACCAATGGGCGTAGCTGTTCTCGAGGCCGAACGCGACCTTGCCGGTGCTGGAGGACCAGCCGCGCCCGACCTCGTTGCTGGTGTATTCGAAGCCTTTCGGCAGCACGATCTGCGCGCGGTGCTCCTCGCGCGTCACGGGATTGAGGATCGGCTCGCCGCGTCCGGTGGCCGCGCCCTTGGCCTCGCAGCGCGCCCGGCGGCGGTCCTTGTCGAGCTCGATCTGGAAGGGCGCGCGCACCGGCTCGTGGATCGTCTCGCACATGGCCGAATAGACCGACCAGAAGGTGGCCATCGGGTCGGTGTCCTTGCCGGTCAGGATGCGGAACAGCGCCTCGCTTTGCGCCGCGTCGGCGCGTTCGTCCAAGATGGGCTGCATCTCGCCGCCGCCGCCATGCACGGGACCGGGCCATTTGACGGCGATGGCCATGTTGAGCCCGTCGAGCCGCGTCGCGCCATGATGCCCGCGATCAATCCGGAAGAAGCCGATCGCGCGGCAATGGCCGTTGGTCGGCAGGGCGTTGAACTGGCAGGGGCAGCCATAGGAGCAGTTGCAGTTCCCGAATTCCATTCCGTGGATTTCCCATTCGGTCATGGCGGGCTCCTCGCGATGCTCTGGGTTTGAGGACAGCGTCCCTTCGTTTCGACTTTTGTCGGGGCAGAGCAAGTTTCCCGCAAATTCTTGTTGCGCCCAAGACTCCCCTCGTGATTCTTTGGAGGCATGGCGATTCTTCAAGAACTCGGCCGCCGCGCCCCCGGTATTCTCCCGCCCGTTCTTGGCGCGCTCGCCTTCAGCTACTTCGCCTACCACGCGGTCGAGGGCGATCGCGGCCTGCGCTCCTGGATGAAGCTGCGCCAGGAAATCGCCGCCGCGCGCACGTCGGAGGCCGAGCTCGCCGCCGATCGCGCGACGCTGGAGCGCCGGGTCGCCCTGCTCCGTCCCGAGAGTCTGGACCGCGACATGCTCGAAGAGCGCGCCCGGGCCGTGCTCAACCTCGCCCATCCGGACGAGCGGGTGATCTTCCTCGAGCCCGCTCGCTAAGTCCGGATAATCGAGAGCAAGTTAATCGACAGATTTCCCCGGCAAATCATAGATTTGCCCCATCCTTGAAATGTTATGACCTTCCCGCTACCTTGCCTCAAAGGCCAGCCAATCGCCCTTTAGGCGAAGCAAGCATCAGGCCGTTGCGGGAGGACGTTCGATGGCCGTTTCCGCCAGGCGGAAGGGCCGGCCTGCCGAGGAAGCGGAGGCCGCGCCCGAAGAAGTCGTCAAGCTCTATCGCGACATGCTGCTGATCCGCCGCTTCGAGGAGAAGGCGGGCCAGATGTACGGAATGGGGCTGATCGGCGGCTTCTGCCACCTCTATATCGGCCAGGAAGCCGTGGTCGTCGGCATGCAGGCGGCGATCGAGGAGGGCGACACCGTCATCACCTCGTATCGCGACCATGGCCACATGCTGGCCTGCGGGATGGATCCCAAGGGCGTGATGGCCGAGCTCACCGGCCGGCGCGGCGGCTATTCCAAGGGCAAGGGCGGCTCGATGCACATGTTCAGCCGCGAGAAGGCCTTCTATGGCGGCCACGGCATTGTGGGCGCGCAGGTGCCGATCGGCACCGGCCTCGCCTTCGCCCACCGCTACAACGAGAACGGCCGGGTGAGCCTCACCTATCTGGGCGACGGCGCGATCAACCAGGGCCAGGTCTATGAGAGCTTCAACATGGCCGCGCTCTGGAAGCTCCCCGTCGTCTACGTCATCGAGAACAACCGCTATGGCATGGGCACCTCGGTCGAGCGCGCCTCGGCCCGGCCCGAGCTTCATCAGCGCGGCCAGGCCTACGGCATCCCCGGCAGCCAGGTGGACGGCATGAATGTGCTGGCGGTCAAGGCGGCCGGCGAGAAGGCCGTCGCCCATGCGCGCTCGGGCAAGGGGCCGATCATCCTGGAGATGATGACCTATCGCTATCGCGGCCACTCCATGTCCGACCCGGCCAAGTACCGGAGCAAGGAGGAGGTCGCGCGCATGCGCCAGGAGCACGACCCGATCGAGCATCTGCGCAAGCGCATGCTGGACGACGGCATGGTGGACGAAAATCGACTGAAGACCATCGACCGCGAGGTCAAGGACATCGTCTCCGAGGCCGCCGCCTTCGCACAGGAAAGCCCCGAGCCAGATCCGTCCGAACTCTACACGGACGTGCTGGCGGCGGAGTGACCGGCGATGGCGATTCAGATCCTGATGCCGGCGCTCTCCCCTACCATGACGGAAGGCAAGATCGCGCGCTGGCTGAAGAAGGAAGGCGACGATGTCCGCGCGGGCGACGTCCTCGCCGAGATCGAGACGGACAAGGCCACGATGGAGGTCGAGGCGGTCGATGAGGGCAAGCTCGGCAAGATTCTCATCCCCGAAGGCACGGAGAATGTGGCGGTGAACACGCCGATCGCCCTGCTCGCTGAAGAGGGCGAGAATGTCGAGGCGGGCGCCGCCGAGAAGCCCCGCGCCGCGGTCCCCGATAGCAGCTCCAAGCAGCGCGCGGACGTCCAAGCAAAGCCCGCGCAGGGACAGCCCGCGCCCGCTCCGGCGACCGCGCCGGCGGCCATGGCGCCGACCGAAGCGGAGTACACAGGCCCCACTAAGTCCATGACCGTGCGCGAGGCGCTACGCGACGCGATGGCCGAGGAGATGCGCCGCGACCCGACCGTCTTCCTCATGGGCGAGGAGGTCGCCGAGTATCAGGGCGCCTACAAGGTCAGCCAGGGCCTGCTCGACGAGTTCGGCCCAAAGCGCGTCATCGACACCCCGATCACCGAGCATGGCTTCGCTGGCCTCGGCGTGGGCGCCGCCTTCGCGGGCTTGAGGCCGATCGTCGAGTTCATGACCTTCAACTTCGCCATGCAGGCGATCGACCAGATCATCAATTCCGCCGCCAAGACCCGCTACATGTCGGGCGGGCAGATGGCCTCGCCGATGGTGTTCCGCGGACCCAACGGCGCGGCGGCGCGCGTCGCCGCCCAGCATTCGCAATGTTATGCGAGCTGGTACGGCCACATCCCGGGCCTGACGGTCGTCGCGCCCTGGTCGGCGGCGGACGCGAAGGGTCTGCTGAAATCGGCCATCCGCGATCCGAACCCGGTCATCTTCCTGGAGAACGAGATCCTCTACGGCCAGAGCTTCGAGGTGCCGACCGACCCGGCATTCACGATCCCGATCGGCCGCGCCAAGATCGTGCGGCCGGGCAAGGACGTCACCATCACCGCCTTCTCGCTGATGGTGGGGCACGCGCTGCGCGCCGCCGAGGGCCTCGCCGCAGAAGGCATCGATGCTGAGGTCATCGACCTGCGCACGATCCGGCCGCTCGATGTCGAGACGGTTGTCAATTCGGTGAAGAAGACCAACCGCATCGTCTCGGTCGAGGAGGGCTGGCCCTTCGCCGGCATCGGCTCGGAGATTGCCGCCATCATGATGGAGCAGGCCTTCGACTGGCTCGACGCGCCGGTCGTGCGCGTGACGGGCGTCGACGTGCCGCTGCCCTATGCCGCCAATCTCGAGAAGCTGGCGCTGCCGCAGCCGGAGACCATCTTCGCCGCGGCCAAGCAGGTCGCCTACAAGGGCTGAGGGGGAAGGCGATGCCGATCAAGATCCTGATGCCCGCCCTGTCGCCCACCATGACGGAGGGCAACCTCGCCCGCTGGCTGAAGAAGGAGGGCGAGGAGGTCAAGGCCGGCGACGTCATTGCCGAGATCGAGACCGACAAGGCGACGATGGAGGTCGAGGCGGTGGATGAAGGCCGGATCGGCAAGATCCTGGTGCCGGAAGGCGCGCAGGGCGTGAAGGTCAATGACGTGATCGCGCTGCTGCTGGAGGAGGGCGAGGACGCCGCCGCGCTCGAGGGCGGCGCCAAGGCGGCTCCATCCAAGGGCAACGGCAAGTCGAACGGCGGAGGCGCGCCGGCGCCTCAGCCAGCCAAGCCCACCGCTGCGCCCCAGCCCGCAATGGCTGCGCAACCGGCGGCGCCGCAGCCTGCGCCTGTTCCGCGCGCCCAGCCGTCGCAAGCGCCCCAGCCTGCGGCCCGAGGCGGCGACGGGGAGGGACGGGTCTTCGCCAGCCCGCTCGCCAAGCGCATGGCGGCGCAGGCCGGGATCGAGCTTGCGCGGCTGCGCGGCTCCGGCCCGCACGGACGCATCGTGAAGAGCGACATCGAGGCCGCGCTTGCCGGCGGAGGCGCCCAGGTCCGAGCCCCCGCGGCGCAACCTTCCGCGCCCGCCCAGGCAGCAACTCAGCAGGCGCGTGCGCCGCAGCCGCCCGCGGCCGGGCTCCCCGCCTTCTCCGAGGTGCCGCATTCAGGCATGCGACGGATCATCGCGCAGCGCCTGACCGAGGCCAAGCGCGACCAGCCGCACTTCTACCTCACCATCGACTGCGAGCTGGATTCGCTCCTCAAACTGCGCGCCGATCTCAACGCGCGCGCGCCCGAGGGACCCGGCGGCTACAAGCTCTCAGTCAACGACCTGCTGATCAAGGCGGCGGCAGTGGCTTTGAAGCGCGTGCCGGCCGCGAACGCCTCCTGGACCGACACCGCGATCCGCCTTTATCAGTCCGCCGACATCTCGGTGGCGGTCGCCGTGCCGAACGGGCTGGTGACGCCGGTCATCCGCAACGCCGACGTCAAGGGCCTGGCGCAGATTTCCAGCGAGATGAAGGCGCTCGCCGAGAAGGCGCGCGCCGGCAAGCTGGTTCCCGAGGACTATCAGGGCGGC
>JAREAF010000166.1 GCA_029240475.1 Rhodospirillales bacterium
AGATGGCCGCGGCTCCCGACAAGGTCCGGCAGTTGCCTTTGAGAGCAAGGGACAGATCCAGCAGGCGCAGGCTCCAGCGCTGCGGCAATCTCCTCTTCAGCAGATGCTTCAACCCGCGCTCGGGCCCGGCCGCTTCGCTCGCATCGGCCTCGGCGATCTCCGGATAGGTCTCCACCTCCACGCCGAGCGCTCGCAGATCACCCACCAGGCGTGCGGCGCGCAGCCCCGGCAGGCTGCGCGGGCGCGCCAGGTCCGGATTGATGTAGAGGAGGCGCATCGGCGCCGGTCCTCGCTTCAGTCCGCGAGAGCGTTGCTGAGGCGCGGATCGGCCGCAGGGCGACCGGCGTCATGCGTCTGCAGGCCGCCGCCCGGGACCAGCTCCGGAATGGGCTCGCCGTTGAGCCCTTCAAGATGCGCTCCCAGAAGCTCCGCCACCGTCGGCGGGAAGTCCATCACCGAGAAGGGATGATTGATGCCACCTGGGCGGATGCCCGGGCCGGTCGCGTAGAAGGTGCATTCGGCGTGGTGGTCGCCCGTGCGGTGCGGACGCGGCCCGCGCACGACCCCGATCCGCGGCGAGGACACGGTCCGGATCGGCGCCTCGCGGCTCCAATGGACGAGCAGATCCGGCAGGTCCTCCACGAACGGTCCCTGATAGATGTCCCGCATCCGCATCACCTCGCGAACGATCGGTCGCCCGGTCTCCTCGTTCTTGATCGCCATCAGCTCGCGCGTGAGCTCCGCGCAGAAGGCGTCGTATTCCGCGCCGGGCTTCACCAATCCGTGCGGCTCGCGGCCGACCACGTTGATGCGAATGGCCGCGGCAAGGTCGTTATGCGGGACGGTGAAGCATTTGCGACGGGACCGCAGCTGCGCGATCAGCCCGTCGCCCGCCCCGCTTCCGGCATGGCGAAACTTCTTGCGGAGCTTCAGCGGCAGCCGGCGCCAAACCCGGCGCAGGAGCTCCAGGCCGCCCGCGGCGACGCGAACCGGCCCGTGCTCGAACCTCTGCAGGATCTCCTCGACGAGATAATTGCCGGAGAAGTTCGGGCCCATGCCGGGGCCGGCGAAGAACATGATCGTGGCGTTGCGCCCGGCGGCCTCGACGATGCGCCCGACGCCGGCGTCGATCTCCTGATAGACCTGCAGCACCGGATCGCCGATCGCCGCCGCGAGGCTCGGATCGTAGTCCGGCATGGCGGGGTCGTGGGCGTGCCAGAACTGGTGCGCCACGCAGTGGGTCTCGCCATAGACCGTGATGAAGACGTCCCAATCCTCGCGTGCGAGGTAATCGGCCGAGAGCCGCGTCTTCGCCTCGACCTTCTGCAACAGCCCGTCCTTGAGCTTGCGGAACTCCTCGATGCCTCGGTGCGACCCGTCGCAGTCTCCGATCGGATCGCGCCCATAGACGGCATGCACCTCGTCGATCAGCTCGGCGGGCACGCTGCACGGCTCCTCGTAGGCCGGGCTGTGCACCATCCAGTCCACCAGCTGGACGCCGTTCAGTTCGCGGGCGAGCGGCGCCTTGGGCACGTCGATGACGGCGAGCTTGAGCCCGCGCCGGCTCAGCGTCTCCCAGAAGGGCTCGAAATGCAGGTCCGCGCCTTCGAACTTGTGCGAATCGTATGAGCCGCGCCAGACCTGCTGGAAGAAGTACCGGCCGTGAATCGCGGGCGTCACGCCCGTGCACAAAGACGGCCACATCGCGCCGCTGCCGAGGCCCGGCGGGCTGAGCGGCGCGCCCCAGGCGCTCGCCTGCTGCAGCTTGCGGATGTTGGGCAGCTTGCCTTCCTGCCCCCACCGCTGCAGAAGCTCGGGATCGGCCGAATCCAACCCGATGAAGACAACCTTCGCAGGCATTCAATGACCTCCGGTTACCTGGAGCAGTCCGAGCCGTCCGGGACGAGATCCAGGCCCGGCTTGCGGGCCGTTTGCTCCCCTGCCCCAACCCCGACCAACAACGGCTGGGCTCCGACGTCCGTTCTCCGGCCGGGCTCCTCTCCCTTGGGTGAGGCTGTTATGTCGCGGCCATCCCTCAGCAGTTGTGCCAGGGCCGTCAGGACCCGGTCGCGATCCACCTCCTCGACCGCGTAGCGGCGCGCCGCGGCCCCCAAGCGCGCGCGCCGTTCGGGATCGCGCATCAGCGCCAGCACAGCCTGCGCGAATGCCTTGGCATCGCGCGGCGGCACGCAAATGATGCCTCCGCAGGCCTGTGCCAGCTTCCAAAGAGGACTCCCCTCGACTGCCGTCGCAACCATAGGGCGGGCCGCCGCCATGATCGTGTAGATCTTGGAGGGTACCGCGAAATCGGACGCGCTCGGTTCCTGCGGCACCAAAAGTAGGTCCGCCGCGGCGAGGCCTTCCGCGAGCCGGTCCGCCGGCAGCAGCGGCTCGAACCGCACATTGGCGAGCCCACGGGTCGCGACGTCGCGCCGCAGCTCCGGCTCCGTCGAGCCGCCGCCGCGAAGCACCACGACTGCCTGCGGCAGCTCCTTCAGCAGGATCTCGGCGCAATCGAGGACCTGGTCCAGGCCCTGCTTGCGTCCGAAATTGCCGGAGTAGAGGACGGTGGGAGCGAGCCCGGCCGGCCCCGGCAACGGCGTCAGGCGGCTGGTATCGACCCAGATCGGCACGACGGCGATGGGCCGCTCCACCCCCATGGAGCGCAGCACCGCCCGCATTTCGTCCGACAGCACGACGATCTGATCGGCGCGGTTCAGGCAGTACCGCTCCACCGCTCGCAACAGCTTCGCCACGAGCCCGCTTTTCGCGAGCGCCAGGCTGCGGGCCAGCCCCGACTGGATGTCGTGGACGATGGCCACGTGCCGGCCGCCGCGCGCGAGCGACGCTGCGAGCACCGCCAATACGGAAGGGCAGAAGGACACGACGGCCTCGCCGGGCTCCAGCCGCCTGCGCCAAAGCCGCGGCGCCGAGCGCAGGAAGAACAGAACCTCGCTGAGGATGCGATGGAGCGCGCGTCCCGACGGTGGAACCCAGGTCGGCAGGCGCTCGATCCGGACGCCCTGAGGCTCTTCGCGGTCACGCGTGCCGTCGCGGTATTCCGGAAAGACCGAAGGGCCGGGATAGTTGGGGCGGTTGGTGAGCACCTCCACGCGTCCGCCCCGTTCGGCGAGCCAGAAACCCAGGTCGCCGCTATAAACGCCGGTCCCCAACAGCTCGGGCCAGAACCATTGACTGACGATGAGCACCTTGCCGGGAATCGACGGCGCCGCAGCCGCGCCGCCGCGGGCCGTGCGCGGCTCCATGACTGCAACCGATTGGGAATGCGCGGACATGCCGGACATCTGCTTGCTATTGCTCCCATCCGAAAGCGCTGGACACGTCGAGCGCCGGATCAAAAGGCTCCGCGAGTCGATATGACGGCCCGAGGCGTGCGCAGCAGGATCCAGAAGTCCAGCCACAGGGACCAATTGCGGATGTAATAGGTGTCCAGCTGCTCGCGGATGTCGTGGCTCGCGTCGTTGCGGGCCTCGACCTGCCACAGCCCCGTCAAGCCGGGGCGAACCGAGTGCCGAAGCTCCAGAAACTGCGCGGCGTAGTGCGGCACGTCGTTCTGGTTGAACGGACGCGGTCCGATCAGGCTCATATCCCCGCGCAGCACGTTGATGAGCTGCGGCAGCTCGTCGATGCTGCTCTTGCGCAGCCACTTGCCCACGAGGGGAATGAGGCGGGGATCGTTCTTCAGCTTCACGTACCGGCGCCACTCCTCACGCGCCTCGGCATTGGAGTTCAGATGCTCCATGAGCCGCGCATCGGCGTCCGGGACCATCGAGCGCAGCTTAAGGATCCAGAATGGACGCCCGTCGCGCCCGATCCGCTGCTGGCGATAGAAGACCGGGCCGCGCGGGCTCGCGACCTTCACCGCCAAAGCGCAGGTGAGCAGCAGCGGCAGGGTGAAGAGCAGCAACAGCGAGGACATGATGAGATCGCTGGTGCGCTTGATGAACTGGCTGCGCCAGGACTGCAGATTGCGCCGCAGCTCCAGCGCCAGCACCCCGCCGAGGTCGCGCGGCGCGATCCACAAGCTCTGCAGCCCCTGCAGGTTGGGCACCATGATCACGGTCGGGAACGGCAGCCCGTCCAGGAGCCATTTCAGCTTCGGCGAGGAGGGCAGCGCCACCACGACGGTGTTCAGCTCGTCGCGCAGCTGGAATGCCATCGAGGTGGGGCCGAGCACCGGCAGGCCCTGCACGGTCCCTCCGATCTTGCGCGGATCGTCGTCGAGGAAGGCCACGGGCACCATGCCCATGTCCCGCTCGGCCCGCAAGATCTGGAGGACCCGCTCTCCGGTCCGGCCCGCGCCCAGGATCAGAACGGGCGCCCCCCACATGCCGCCCGCAATCGCGCCGGTGCGCACGATCCAGCTGAAGAGCGGAACGAGCAGGGTTAGATAAAAAGGCACGAATATTAGAAGACCACGCGACCAGTCGCCGCCCTGCACGATCCGGTCCCAGATCACGAGCGCCGCGAACACGATGCCCAGCGAGATCACGCGGCGGCGGAGCCGCTCCACTCCGGTGATGCGATAGCCGGGATAGAGGCCCAACAGCGCCGTCGTGACCGGCAGGAGCAGCAAGGCCAGGGCGAGCTCGAACTTCATCGCCGCCTGAAGCTCCATTGGACGCAGCAGCATCCGGGTCCAAACGGAGAACAACAGGGCGAGCTGAGTGGCCGCGATGTCCGCCGCGAACATGGTGCAGGCCACCAGCAATTGCGCGGCGGACGAGCCGGAGCGGCCCCCAGCGGCGATTGTGGAAGCCGGACCTCGGCGAGAATGCAGTGATTCTATGGCTAGTCTAGTGGGAGGCGAAGTATCCACCACGGTGTGAGCCCCGACCAAGCGCGACCGCGCGAGGCGGCCGCTGGAAGAAATCCCCGACTGGTGGGCAAACGGAGGAGCACCGTTCCTCGTTCCAGCAAACAAGTCCCTTCGAGCGTCACTCTCCGGGATTAGCCGCAACGACCTCATCGGACCGCACCGACGCAGCCGCGTGGCGAATGGCCTGCTCGATCCCGTCCACCATCGTTCGCAAATTGAACCGTTGGGTCGCGGTTTCAAGCGCCTCCGAAGCGAGCCTCTCGCGCAACGGCCGATCGACGATCACCCGCTCCAGAGCCGCCGCCAGCGACTCCAGATCGTCGTGCCTGTAGACGAGCCCGTTGCGCCCGGGCTCGAGCGCTTCGATCTCGGGATTCTGCAATTCGTTGCGATCGGTAGTTATTACCGGTAAACCGTACCCGAATGCGTGCAACAGGCTGAGCCCGATGTTCGCCGGATAGCAGAACGCATCGGCGCTCAAGAACCAGGGAGCCAGCGCCATCTCGTCGTAGACGGCTCCCAGGAATCGCACCGCCTCTCCAGCTCCTTCATGTGCGGCGAGTCTCTTGAGGTCATCCAGTTCCGCTCCCGTGCCCACGATGATCGTTTGCAGCAGCGGATGCCGTTTGCGCAGCAGAGCGGTCGCTCGGATCAGCAGGTCGAGGCGGTTCTCAGGCTTGATTCGCGAGACATAGAGCAGGACCGGGCCTTCCCCGATGCTTTGCTCCTTTTGGAAAGCCGCCAGCCGCCCCGGTTCCGACAGCCAGGCGCGCCGTGCCGCCTGGATCGGCCGCTGATCGAGCGCATTCAACGCGACATAGATCCGTTCCTTGGGCCAGCCTTGCTCCACGAATTGTCGCGCAGTGCTGAAGTTGTAGAAGAGCAGCGCGTTCGCCAGCCTCGCGGCGCCGTGCCGACCGAGCCTCCGCCACCGCGCTTCCGCTTTTGAATAGCCGTGCCCCCACAGGATGGTGCCGATTCCATTGGCGCGCGCCCGCAGCAATGCCGGCACGAGGTTGAGGTGATTGAGGTTCCAGTTGAGGATCAGGACGTCGGTTGCGCCGCGGCGCGCATTCGCCCAGCACGAGCCGTTCCAGATGATCCGCCGTCCGGCGACAGTCCCCCGCCACGACGGGACGAAGCGCGCGTTGAAGCCGTCCGGCTCGACATTCGGCAAGGTTGGGACCTGCGAGTAGCACAGCGTGAAGTCGAGCCCCGGCCGGCGGGCCAGCTCCTGGAACACCGGCAATCGGTACTTGGCGAGGGAGGGCTGCTCAACGAGAACGCGGATGGTCATGGAACGGGACCTTCGCCGTGGAGCTTCGCGATCAGAAATTGAAATAGATGAATTTCGTCGGAGCGGCCGACGCCGTGTAGAGCAACGCCAGCGAGCCCACCACGCCCACCGCGAACCCGAATGCCGGCGAAAGGCGCAGCCGGGCGCGGAGCGGAGCCCTCGCCGGTTCCAGTTCGGGTTCCGCCCCAGCCTCGACGGACAGAGGTACGCCCTGCGCGGCCATCAGTTCCTGCGTATTCGGCAGGAACCACACCACACCCAGGAGCGCGAGCAGCGCAAGAGCTTCTTCCGGGCTCAAGAAATCCAGATGCCCCGACGTGATCGGCAGCAGGGCCGAGATCACGGGCAGATTCGGCATGAAGGCTGGCGGGACCACGATGCCGTTGCTGCCGAACATGGCGGTCAGGACGGCCCAGCCATGGCCGACGCTCTCGGCCCGAAAAAAGACGAGCGCCAGCACCACCACCAGAAATGTGAGGAGCACCGATGCTGGGCGACTGATCGCCCTGGGCAATCTCCACGCCATGCGCGGAACCACCATCAGGCGCCAGCCGTGATTGACCGCCAGAAAG
>JAREAF010000004.1 GCA_029240475.1 Rhodospirillales bacterium
TCGGCTTTTTCCTGATGGTGGCGCTCGACCGCTTGCGCGTGCCGGGCGCGATCATCCTCGCGATCCTCGCCACGGCGACCGTGGGCATCCTGCTCGGCATCTCGGAGTTCAAGGGCATCGTCTCCGCCCCGCCGAGCCTCGCGCCCACCTTCTTCGCCATGGATCTCAGCGCCGCGCTAAATGTCGGGCTGATCGCCATCATCTTCACCTTCCTATTCGTGGATCTGTTCGACAACACGGGCACCCTGATCGGCGTCGCCCATCGCGCAGGGCTGATCGGGCCGGACGGGCGCATCCCGCGGCTGGGCCGCGCGCTGATCTCCGACAGCTCGGCGGCAATGGTCGGCGCGGCGCTCGGCACTTCGACGACCACCAGCTACATCGAGAGCGCGGCGGGCGTGAAGGCCGGCGGACGCACCGGCATGACGGCGGTCGTGGTGGCCCTGCTGTTCCTGGCGGCGCTGTTCCTCTCGCCGCTCGCCAGCACCATCCCCGGCTATGCCACCGCGCCGGCCCTGCTCTATGTCGCCTGCCTGATGACGCGCGGCCTGACCGAGATCGACTGGGAGGACGCGTCGGAGTTCGTCCCTGCGGTCGTGACGGCGCTCGCCATGCCGCTCACCTACTCGATCGCGCACGGCATCGCCTTCGGTTTCGTGGCTTATGCGGCGATCAAGATCATGAGCGGCCGGTTCCGGGACCTCAACGCGGCCCTGGTCATCCTGGCCGTGCTGTTCGTGATCAAGTTCGCCTGGATCGGCTAAGTACCTGACGGGGCGGCGTTTTTAGGGGACGCCGCCCTGTCATCAAGCCGGTGGACGAGACCGTGGTTTTGGCCTACTGTGTGCGCCAACAGACACGCGCGTCCAAACGCCGCGGTCCAAGTTTGGGGAGGAAGGGAGACGGGCAGGTCAAACCCGCTCCAGGTCTCACAGAATTCGAGGGCGGCTCCTGCCGCCCTTTTTTATTGGCCAGGACCCTCGCGCCAAGGCGGGCCGAGCTGCACGATCCGGCGATGCACCGGGCAGTGATCCGCGTGCGCGCCGGGCAGATAGCCGATCGACATCAGGAACTCGCCGACCACCTCCCCGCCCATGAATTTGAAGCTCTTGCGGAAGAGCTTGATCCAGTCCTCCTTCGGGCGCGGATGGTGCGCGGCGATCCAACGAGCGAAGGAGCCGTGGCTGGCGCGGATGTCCTGGAGCCGCCGGGCGTTCTCGATCGCGGCGTTCACCTTGAGCCGGTTGCGCACGATGCCGGCGTCCGCGAGCAGCCGCGCCCGGTCCGCCTCGCCATAGGCGGCGACCTTGTCGATGTCGAAGCCGTCATAGGCGCGCCGGAACGCCGCGCGCTTCTTCAGCATGAGAAGCCACGAGAGTCCCGCCTGATTGATCTCCAGCACCAGCCGCTCGAAGAGGACGCGGTCGTCGTCCGTCGGGAAGCCGTATTCCTCGTCGTGATAGGGACCGTGGTACTCGTGACCGGGCGCGATGCGGCAATACTCGGACATGCCCGCCGGACCTATGGCTCGCGGAAGCTGACCAGGTCGGACTGGATCAGCCACCAGGCGATCGCAAACAGCGCCGTCGCGATCACGGTGGTGATGGCGAACTTGAAGACGATACGCGGGTTGGACGGCGCCTCAACCGCATGGCCGGGCTCATGCTGCTCGGAGCGCCGCACGCCCCAGGGCAGCACGGTGAACAGCACCAGCCACCAAATGACCGCATAGACCAGGATTCCCGAGAAGATCGTCATGGGCGCCCCCAACTGACCCGCGCGTCCGATCCTACCCGCTCAGGGCCGCGCCTTCACGCCTGCTCGATCTCGACCAGCGTGCCGCAGAAATCCTTCGGATGCAGGAAAAGGACGAGCTTGCCGTGCGCGCCGATCTTGGGCTCGCCATTGCCCAGCACGCGCGCGCCGCTCGCCTTGAGCCGGTCGCGCGCGGCGAGGATGTCGTCCACCTCGTAGCAGACATGGTGGATGCCGCCCGACGCGTTGCGCTCGAGGAAGCCGGCGATGGGCGATTCCTTTCCCAGCGGGTGCAAGAGCTCGATCTTGGTGTTCGGCAGCGTGACGAAGACCGTGGTGACACCGTGCTCGGGCATGTCGACCGGCTCGGAAACCTCCGCGCCCAGGGTCTCGCGATAGAGCCGCGCCGCCGCCGCCAGATCCGGCACCGCGATCGCGACATGGTTCAAACGTCCGATCATCCAAGACCTCCTCTGTCGGAGCTTCCCCCCTCACCCGCCCACGGCTTACCGCGGTGGGCACCCTCTCCCCGCACGGCGGGGCGAGGGGCAGATGCATGCCTCCGCCCCCTCTCCCGCCCGTGGCGGGAGAGGGCAGCGAGGGCGAAGCCCGAGCGGGCGAGGGTGGCTGGTGACCACTTACACCCGCACCAGATGCACGTCCGTCAGCGGCTTCTTGCCGCGCTCGGCGTGAATATAGCGGCGCACCGCGAGCCGCGCCGCCTCCTTGACCGCCGCGTCATCGGCCCGCTGGCCCGCATTGAGCGCCTCGATGGCCGAGCGCACCGCCGCCGCCGCGCTCCCAAGGGCCGCCCCGTCCTGCTCGGGATCGACAAGCCCGCCGCCACCTCGGCCGGGCCGGGCGCGAGGCGGATCATGCGGCCGTTCTCCGCCGCGATCGCCAACGGCACCTGGCATTCCTCGGCAAGCCGCGCATGCGCTTCCAGGTGGCGGCGCTCGCCATGCACCGGGATCGCGATTCGGGGGCGCACGAGCTGGTACATGCGCGCCAGCTCCTCGCGCGCCGGATGGCCGGAGACATGAACCGGCTCGTCCTCGGCGGTGACGATCTCGACATCGAGCCGCGCGAGATCGTTCTGGAGAGCGCCGATCGCCTTCTCGTTTCCGGGGATCACGCGCGAGGAGAAGATCACCGCGTCCCCCGGCTCGAGCGTCACCTGCGGATGGTCGTTGCGCGCGATCCGCGCCAGCGCCGAGCGCGGCTCGCCCTGGCTGCCGGTGCAGAGCAGCGCCACCTTTTCGCGCGGCAGATAGCCGGCGTCATGCTCGGAGACGAAGGGCGGCAGACCGGTCAGATAGCCGGTCTCCTGCGCCGCCTCCACGATCCGACGCATCGAGCGGCCGACCAGCGCGACATGTCGATCATGTGCAAGCGCTGCATGAACTACGCTCTCCAACCTCGCGACATTGCTGGCAAAACACGCGACGGCGATGCGGTTGTTGAAGCGCCCGAACAGGCGGATCAGCTCCTCGCGGACAGCCGCCTCGGAGCCCGAATGGCCGGCCACCAGCGCGTTGGTCGAATCGCAGACCAGGGCGAGGATGTTCTGCTCGCCGAGGCGGCGCAACGCGTCGATATCCGAGGGGGCCCCCACCAGCGGCTCGGGGTCGAACTTCCAGTCGCCCGAATGCAGCACCGTCCCCGCTCCGGTGCGGATCACCAGCGCGTTCGGCTCCGGAATCGAGTGCGTGAGCGTCACCAGCTCGATCTCGAACGGCCCCGCTTGGAACCGCCCGGAGAGCGGCACCTCCAGGATCGGCACGCGCCCCGCGAGGCCCGTCTCGTGCAGCTTCCGCCGCAGCACCGCGGCGGTGAAGGGCGTGGCCCAGACCGGGCAGCCGAACCGCTCCCACAGATAGGGGACGGCGCCGAGATGGTCCTCATGCGCGTGCGTCAGCACGATCCCGACCAGGTCCTCCCGCCGCTCCTCGATAAAGCGCGGATCCGGCATGATCACCTCGATGCCGGGAGTCGCCTCGTCGCCGAAAGTGACGCCGAGATCGACCATCAACCATTTGCCGGCGTGGCCGTAGAGGTTGAGATTCATGCCGATCTCCCCCGCCCCACCGAGGGGCAGGAAGAGCAGCTCGTCCGAACCTGGCCGGCCGACGCTTGCCATCTAAGGTGCGCGGTTGTTCCCGCGGTTGAGCGCGTAGATTTCGCTTAGGCCCCGCAGGGTCAGGTCGGGCTCGGCCTGTTCGATCGCATCGGTCGCGTCGTTGAAGAGCGAGGCGAGCCCGCCGGTCGCGACCACCTTCATCGGCTTGCCGAACTCGGCGCGGATGCGGTCGATGGTCCCCTCGATCAGCCCGACATAGCCCCAATAGACCCCCGACTGGATGCAGGCGGTCGTGTTGGTGCCGATCACCTTTTCCGGCCGCTTGATGGCGACCTTCGGCAACTTGGCCGTCCCCAGATAGAGCGCCTGCAGCGAGAGCTGAATGCCCGGCGCGATCACGCCGCCGCAATAATTGCCGTCCCCGTCGACCACGTCGAAGGTGGTGGCGGTGCCGAAATCCACCACGATCAGCGGGCCGCCATAGCGCGAATGCGCCGCAACCGAGTTCACCAGCCGGTCGGCCCCCACCTCGGCCGGGTGGTCGACCCTGGCCTCGATGCCGAGCTTGCAGCCATCCTCGCCGATCACCAGGGGATCGGTGGCGAAGTAGCGGCGGCAGAGGGTCTTCAGCGCAAACAGGGCATCCGGCACCACGATCGAGATGATGGCGCCGTCGATGTCCTTTGGCCGGATTCCGTCGAGCGCCATCAACTCCTTGAGCCAGACGAGATATTCGTCCGCCGTGCGGCGCGGCTCGGTGGCCGCGCGCCAGACGCCCCGTTGCTTCGGCCCGTCATAGACGGCGAAGACCACATTGGTGTTGCCGCAGTTGATCGCGAGCAGCATGTGCAGCCCCTAAAGCCCCGGAAAGAATACATCGCCCGCGCGGATTCGCTGAGGGGGCGAGCCATCGGGCGGCGCCAGGACCAGGGCGCCCTCCGCATCGATCTCGACGAACCGCCCGGAAAGGGTCCGGCCGTCCAGCCGCAGCTCCACTGGCGCGCCCCGGGCCAGCGCCAACTCCATCCACCGGGCCCGAACCGGAGCGAAGCCCGCGCGCCGCCAGAGCGCAATCCAGTGGTCCAGGGCCCCGGCGAGGCGCTCCAGCAGCCCTTCGAGTGCGATGCTGACCCCGGCCGCCGACAGGTCTGTGGCCGGCCAGGCGGTGCCTTTGGGATGGCTCGCCACATTGACCCCGATGCCGAGCACCAGCGCCTCGACCCGCCCGCCCTCGCCCGCCGCAAGGGCCTCGGGAAGGATCCCTGAGATCTTCCGGCGCCCGACCAGAACGTCGTTGGGCCATTTCAGCGCCAGCTCCACCTTTCCCGGCAGCAGCGGGCGCAGGGTCTCGGCGAGCGCGACAGCGGCGACGAAGCCGATCTGCGCCGCTTGGCCTGGTGCAATATCGGGCCGCAGGATGAGCGAGAGATAGAGATTGCCCGGCGGCGAGGACCAGGCGCGACCGCGACGGCCGCGGCCTTCGGTCTGCTCCAGCGCCCAGACGAGGGTGAATTCCGGCTCGCCCGCAAGGGCCAGCCGCTTGGCCTCTTCGTTGGTGCTGCCCACCCACGCCCGCGCATCGAGACGCCAGCCCGCGGGCAGCGCGGGTGCGCTCATGCCGGGAACAGCGACTGCGCGGCGATGCGGGCGCCGCCCAGGATGGCGCCGGGCAGGAGGATGAAGAGGGTGATGACCGCCGTCGAGACGGCAAGCACCGCGGCGATGCCCGGCTCCATCGGCCGGTCCAGGCCCTCCACCGCGTCCTCGAAATACATCACCCGCACGATGCGCCAGTAATAGAAGGCGCTGACCACGCTGGAGAGAACGCCGATCACGGCCAGCGTGTAGAGCTCGGCCTCGACGGCCGCCAGGAACACGAAATACTTGGCGAAGAAGCCGGCCAGCGGCGGGATGCCGGCCATCGAGAACATGAACAAGGCGAGCGCGAGCGCCAGCATCGGGTTGGTGCGCGACAGGCCGGCGAGGTCGGCGATCTGCTCGACCATGCGACCCTTCTGCTTCATGGCGAGGATGCAGGCGAAGGTGCCGAGCGTCATGAAGAGGTAGATCGCCATATAGATGAGAACGCCTCTCAGGCCCTGCTCCGTCCCGGCGGCGAGGCCGACCAGCGCGTAACCGACATTGCCGATCGAGCTATAGGCCATCAGCCGCTTGATGTTGGTCTGGTTGATCGCGGCGAAGGCGCCGAGCAGCATCGAGCCGACCGACACCACGATGAGGATCTGCTGCCACTCGTTCGTCAGGCCGACGAAGGGCCCGAGCAACACGCGGGCGCACAGGGCCATGGCGGCGATCTTCGGCGCGGCGGCGAAGAAGGCCGTCACGGGCGTAGGCGCGCCCTCATAGACGTCGGGCGTCCACATATGGAACGGCACGGCCGAGATCTTGAAGGCGATGCCGGCGGCGATGAAGACGAGCCCGATCACCGCGCCTGCCGAGACCGCATCGCCCGCGAGCACCGTGGCCAACTCCTCGAACCGGGTCGTCCCGGCGAAGCCATAGACCAGGGAGGCGCCATAGAGCAGCATCCCCGAGGAGAGCGCGCCCAGCACGAAATATTTCAGCCCCGCCTCGGTCGAACGCACCGTCTCGCGCCGGAAGGCCGCGACGACGTAGAGGGCGAGGCTCTGCATCTCCAGGCCGAGATAGAGCGAGATGAGGTCGTTCGCCGAGATCATCAGCATCATGCCGAGCGTGGCGAACAGGATCAGCACCGGGAACTCGAACCGCGACATCTGCTCGCGCTCGACATAGCCGGTGGACATGGCCAGCGCGAGGCCGGAGCCGAGCAGCACCAAGAGTTTCATGAAGCGGCCGAACTGATCGGCCACGAACATGCCTTCGAACGCCGTGGTCCGCGCCGGCGTCTCCCAGGCGACAGTGACGAAGACGAAGGCCAGCACCAGGATGGTGAGCCAGGTGATCACGCGCGTGGGATTGCGGGTGAGGAAGGTGCCGAGCAGCAGCAGGGCCATGCCGGCCACCGCCATGAAGATCTCGGGCAAGGCGATCATCACATCGGCGCTGCTCATCGTCCGAACGCTCCGGCCAGGCTGAAGCCCGGCTCATTCTGCAAGGCGAGCCTGTAGTCCTCGAGCAGGTTCACGATCGAGGCGTCGTAGACCTGCGTGAAGGAGCTGGGATAGAGACCCATCCACAAGACCAGGAGCACCAGCGGGGCGAAGACCGCGACCTCGCGTGGGCTGAGGTCGAGGATGCCCTTCAGCTCCTCCTTCTCCAGCGGGCCGAAGATGACGCGCCGATAGAGCCAGAGCATGTAGGCCGCGCCGAGGATGATCCCCGTGGTGATGAGCGCGGCAAGCCAGGTCGATGCCTGGAAGGCGCCGACCATGACGAGGAACTCGCCGACGAACCCGCTCGTCCCCGGCAGCCCGATCGAGGCCATGGCAAAGAGCATGAAGACGGCGGCGTAGACCGGCATGCGATAGACCAGGCCGCCATAGGTCGCGATCTCGCGGCTGTGCATGCGGTCGTAGACCACGCCGACGCAGAGGAAGAGCGCGGCCGAGACGATGCCGTGGCTCAGCATCTGGAACATGCCGCCCGAGAGCCCCTGCTCGGTGGCGGTGAAGAGGCCGGCCGTCACGAAGCCCATATGCGCCACCGAGGAATAGGCGATCAGCTTCTTCATATCCTCCTGCGCGAGCGCCACCAGCGAGGTGTAGATGACCGCGACGACGCTGAGCGTGAAGACCAGCGGCGTGAAGATGTCGCTGGCATAGGGGAGCATCGGAAGCGAGAAGCGCAGGAAGCCGTAGCCCCCCATCTTCAGGAGCACGCCGGCCAGGATGACCGAGCCGGCCGTCGGCGCCTCCACATGGGCGTCGGGCAGCCAGGTGTGGACCGGCCACATCGGCATCTTCACCGCGAAAGAGGCGAAAAAGGCGAGCCACAGCCAGATCTGCAGCTGTGGCGGGAACGGATGATCCAAGAGGGCGACGATGTCGGTCGTGCCGGCATTGACATACATCGCCAGGATGGCGACCAGCATCAGCACCGAGCCGGTGAGCGTGTAGAGGAAGAACTTGAAGGCCGAATAGACCCGGCGCGGCCCGCCCCAGATGCCGATGATCAGGAACATCGGGATCAGCACGCCCTCGAAGAAGACGTAGAAGGCGACGAAGTCGAGCGCGCAGAAGGTGCCGACCATCATGGTCTCCAGCACCAGGAAGGAGATCATGTACTCCTTCACGCGGGTCTGGATGGCGTCCCAGCTCGCCAGCACGCAGATCGGCGTCAGCACCGTGGAGAGCAGCACGAACGGCATGGAGATGCCGTCGACTCCCATCTGATAGACGATGCCGAAATCCGCCATCCATTCCCAGCGCTCGACGAACTGGAACTCGGCGGAGCCGCGGTCGAAGCCGAACCAGACGATGAGCGAGAGCGCCAAGGCGGCCAGCGACGTCCACAGCGCCACCCAGCGCGCATTGTTGGCGACCTGAACCGCCTCGCCGTTGATCAGCAGAATGAACAGCGCGCCGAACAGCGGCACGAAGGTGATCGAGCTCAGCAGGAGCGGGAAACTGGTCATGGGCCGCTCCTCCTCAGCGCGCCTGCACGAAGAGGTACCAGGTGATGAGCATCACCACCCCGATCAGCATCGCGAAGGCATAGTGGTAGAGATAGCCGGTCTGCAGGGCGCTGGCGCGGCGCGCCAGGCGGATGCTCGCGGCGGCGATGCCGTCCGGCCCGAACCGGTCGATGACGCCGACATCGCCCTCCCGCCAGAACAGCCGGCCAAGCCGTTGCGCCGGGAACACGAACAGGAAGTCGTACAGCTCGTCGAAATACCACTTGTTCAGGAGGAACAGGTAGACCGGCCGGAGCGCGGTCGCGAGCGCGCCGGGCAGGCCCGGCATCAGCATGTACATCACATAGGCGAGCGCGATGCCCGCGAGCCCCATCACGGTCGGGGCGAGCACCACCCAGCCCGGCGCGTGGTGCGCCTCCTCGATGATGTCGTGGCCGAGCACAAGGATCGATTCCCGCCAGAACCCCTCCCGGCCCTCGCCAACGAACCAGTCATAGGCGATCCAGCCCGCCCCGACCGCGCCGATCGCCAGCACCACCAGCGGCGCCAGCATGACCCAGGGCGACTCGTGAGCGTGCTCGAGCGTGTGCCGGTCGGCGCGCGAGGGGCCGTGGAAGGTCATGAACAGCAGCCGCCAGGAATAGAAGGCGGTCATGAAGGCGGAGACGATTCCGAGGAGGAAGGCGTAGGTGCCGACCCCCGAATGCGCGGCCCAGGCGGATTCGAGGATGATGTCCTTGGAGAAGTAGCCGGCGAAGGGGAAGACTCCCGCGAGCGCCAGGCTGCCGATCCACATGAGCGCATAGGTCCAGGGGACGAGCCGCCACAGGCCGCCCATCCTGCGCATGTCCTGCTCGCCGGACATGGCGTGGATGACCGAGCCGGCGCCGAGGAACAGCAGCGCCTTGAAGAAGGCATGCGTGAAGAGATGGAACATGGCCGCGCCATAGGCGGAGACGCCGGCGGCGAAGAACATGTAGCCGAGCTGGCTGCAGGTCGAATAGGCGATGACGCGCTTGATGTCGTTCTGCACGAGGCCGACGGTCGCGGCGAAGAAGGCGGTCGAGGCGCCCACCACCGTGACCAGCATCAACGCGTCGGGCGCGTATTCGAACATAGGCGAGAGGCGGCAGACCATGAAGACGCCGGCGGTGACCATGGTCGCGGCATGGATCAGGGCCGAGACGGGGGTCGGGCCTTCCATCGCGTCGGGCAGCCAGGTGTGCAGCAGGAGCTGCGCCGATTTTCCCATCGCGCCGATGAACAGGAGGATGCAAAGGATGGTCAGCGCGTCGAATTGGAGGCCGAGGAAGTCGATGAGCGTGCCGCTCTTCTCCGGCACGGCCGCGAAGACCGTCTCGAAGCTGACCGCGTCGAACAGCATGAACACGCCGAAGATGCCGAGCGCAAAACCGAAATCGCCGACGCGGTTGACGACGAAGGCCTTGATCGCCGCCGCGTTCGCCGACGCGCGGTCGTACCAGAAGCCGATCAGGAGATAGGAGGCCAGGCCCACCCCTTCCCAGCCGAAGAACATCTGCACGAAATTGTCGGCAGAGACCAGCATCAGCATGAAAAAGGTGAAGAGACTCAAATAGGAGAAGAAGCGCGGGATCGATCGGTCGTGGTGCATGTAGCCGATCGAATAGATGTGAATGAGGGCGGAGATGCAGTTGACGACCAGCAGCATCACCGCCGAGAGCGTGTCGATCTTCACCGCCCAGCTGGCTTCGAGCGAGCCGGAGACGATCCAGGAGAAGAGCTCGGTGTGCCGCTCGCCGCCGCCCAGCGCCACGTCGAAGAAGATCACCACCGAGAGCACCGCCGCGAGCAGCATCAGCGCGCAGGTGACGAGCTCGGCGCCCCGATCGCCGATGAACCGCCCGTACAGGCCAGCGATGATGGCGCCGACCAGCGGCAGGATGACGGCCGCGACTTCCATGCTTTCCCCTGTTCTAGTCCTTCAATGCGCCGCGGGTCCGCGACCGCAAGCCCGTCGATCCCGTCAACCGCATGGCAAATCGCAGGAATTCCGAAATCACACGTCCTGCCCCTCTCACAATCAGCTCAAGGGCTGAGAGGACCAATTCAAAGAACAGCGTGCGCAGGATGACCCCTACGAGTTCCATGCCCCCTCACCCCTTCATCAGATTGATGTCCTCAACCGCGATCGACCCGCGGTTGCGGAAATAGACCACCAGGATGGCGAGTCCGATCGCCGCCTCGGCCGCTGCCACCGTCAGCACGAACATGGCGAAGATCTGACCGACCAGGTCGCCGAGGAGCTGGGTCGAGAACGCCACCAGGTTGATGTTGACCGCGAGCAGCATCAGCTCGATCGACATCAGGATGATGATCACGTTCTTGCGGTTGACGAAGATGCCGAAGATCCCGAGCGTGAACAGGATCGCCGCAACGGTCAGGTAGTGATAGAGCCCGATCTCCATCATCGTCAGATCCCGCTCCTCGTCGGCACCTTCTTCAGCTCGACGGCCTCCTCGCGGCGGCGCGCAATCTGCCGCGGGACCGACTGCCGCCGCACGCCCTCGCGCTGCCGGAGGGTGAGCACGATCGCGCCGATCATGGAGATGAGGAGGATGATGCCAGCCGCCTGGAACAGGTAGATGTAGTCGGTATAGATCACCGCCCCCAGCGCATGGGTGTTGGTGATCTGGTCGGCCGGGGGCGTGGGGGCGCGCGATAGCGCGGATGCCTCGGGCGAGACCAGCCACGTGCCGAGCACGAGCGCCAGCTCCGCCAGCAGGGCCAGCGCCACCAGCGCCCCGAACGGGAGATATTGCAGGAAGCCCTGCCGCAGCTCGACGAAGTTGATGTCGAGCATCATGACCACGAAGAGGAACAGCACCGCGACCGCGCCGACATAGACCACGACCAGGATCATGGCCAGGAACTCGGCGCCCATGAGGATGAAGAGCCCCGCCGCGTTGAAGAAGGCGAGGATCAGGAACAAGACCGAATGGACCGGATTGCGCGACGAGATCACCATCACGCCGGCGGCGATCGCAACAGCGGCGAAGAGATAGAAGGCGAGGGCCTGGACGAACATCTCTTCCCCTTCTACCGGTAGGGCGCGTCGAGCTCGAGGTTGGCCGCGAGCTGCGCCTCCCAGCGGTCGCCGTTCTCCAGCAGCTTGCGCTTGTCGTAGAGCAGCTCCTCGCGGGTCTCGGTCGAGAACTCGAAATTCGGGCCTTCGACGATCGCATCGACCGGGCAGGCTTCCTGGCAGAAGCCGCAATAGATGCATTTGGTCATGTCGATGTCGTAGCGCGTGGTGCGGCGGCTGCCGTCCTCGCGCGGCTCTGCTTCGATGGTGATGGCGAGGGCCGGGCAGATCGCCTCGCAGAGCTTGCAGGCGATGCAGCGCTCCTCGCCGTTGGGGTAGCGCCGCAGCGCGTGCTCGCCCCGGAAGCGCGGCGAGAGCGCGCCCTTCTCGTGCGGGTAATTGATCGTCACCTTCGGCCGGAACATGTAGCGGAAGGTGAGCGCCATGCCCGAGAGGAGCTCGGTCAGGAGCAGGTTGCGGCTGCGGTCGAGCAGTGCCATGTCAGTTTTCCTTAATGCGGCGCCCCGCCCGGCACCGGCGCCCATCCGAAGGCGACCAGGACGCCGGCCGTCAGCACCAGCCAGAACAGCGAGAACGGGAGAAACACCTTCCAGCCCAGCCGCATCAGCTGGTCGTAGCGGTAGCGCGGGAAGGTCGCACGGACCCAGAGGAAGCAGAACACCACCATCGCCACCTTGGCGAAGAGCCAGATCGGGCCCGGAATCCAGGTGAAGGGCGCGATCTCGAAGGGCGGCAGCCAGCCGCCGAGGAACAACAGCGTGGTGGTGGTGCTCATCAATATGATGTTGGCGTACTCGCCAAGGAAGAAGAGGCCGAAGGTCATCGCGGAATATTCCGCAAAATAGCCGGCCACAAGCTCGGCCTCCGCCTCCGGCAGGTCGAACGGCGCGCGGTTGGTCTCGGCGAGCGCGGAGACGAAGAAGATCACGAACATCGGCAGCAGCGGCAGCCAGTGCCACTGCCAGAAGCCGCCGGACTGCGCCAGCACGATGTCGCTGAGGTTCAGGGACCCAACCAGCAGCAGAACGGAGATGATCACGAAACCGATCGAGACCTCGTAGGAGACCATCTGCGCGGCCGAGCGCAGCGCGCCCAGGAACGGGTATTTGGAGTTGCTCGCCCAGCCCGCCATGACCACGCCATAGACGCCGAGCGAAGAGATGGCGAAGAGATAGAGGATGCCGACATTGATGTCGGCCAGCACCACGCCGGCGTCGAACGGGATCACCGCCCAGGCGACCATGGCGAGAAGGAAGGTCAGCATCGGCGCGAACAGGAAGACGACGCGGTTGGCGCCGCTCGGGATCACCGTCTCCTTCATCAGGAGCTTGAGGCCGTCGGCAACCGGCTGCAGCAGCCCGAACGGGCCGACGACGTTGGGCCCTTTGCGCAGCTGCATGGCCGCGATCACCTTGCGCTCGGCGAGCGTGAGATACGCCACCGCGCCCAGGAGCACGATCACGATCCCGACGATATAGGCGACGGTGATCGCGGTCGGCAGACCGTATTCGTTCCAGAACTCAACCATGCGTGCCGGTCCTCTGCTGGGAGCCGAGCACATAGACCTCCGTGCACTTCGCCATGGTCTCCGAGGCGCGCGAGATCGCGTCGGTCATGTAGTAGTTCTCGATGGGCGAGCGGAACGGCGCCGGGTCCAGCGGCCCTTCGCGGCCGAAGCTGCCCCAGTCCGCCGGCACGATCTCGTCCAGCTCTGCGAAATGCGGATGTTCCGCCTGAAGAGCGGCGCGCAGCTGCCCGATGCTGTCATAGGGCAGCCGGTGGCCCAGCCGCTCGCAGAGGGCGCGCAGGATCGTCCAATCCTCCCGCGCCTCGCCCAGCGGGAACACCGCAGCGACGCCCCGCTGCACCCGCCCCTCGGTGTTGAGGTAGGTGCCGTCCTTCTCGGTATAGGCAGCGCCCGGCAGGATCACGTCGGCACGATGCGCGCCCGCATCGCCGTGATGGCCCTGATAGATCACGAAGGCGTTGCCGAGCCGGTCCGTCGGCAGCTCGTCCGCGCCGAGGAGATAGACCGCGTCGATCTCGCCCCGCTCCGCGCCGGCGATGATGCCCGCCGTGTCCAGCCCGCCCGGGCCGGGCACGAAACCGAGATCGAGGCCGCCGACCCGCGCCGCCGCCGTGTGCAGCACGTTGAAGCCGTTCCACCCCTCCTCAGGCTTCACAAGCCCACAGCGCTCGGCGATGTCGCGCGCGAGCTTGAGCACCGCCGAACCGTCCGGCCGCGCCAGCGCGCCCTGTCCCAGGATCAGCATCGGCCGCTTGGCCTGGCTCAGAACGGATGCGAAGGCATGCCCGCCCGCCGCGATCTGCAGCAGCGTGTCCGGCCCGACGCCGAGCGGCTCGACCGGGAAGGTCAGGTCCAGCTCCGGCCCGACGGAGCCCACGCGCAAGGAGCCGGTCAGCCAGCGCTTGCGCAGCCGCGCATTGATCAGCGGCGCCTCCCGACGCGGGTTGGTCCCGATCAGCAGGCAGGCGTCCGCCTGCTCGATCCCCGCGATGGTCGTGTTGAAGAGGTATGAGGCCCGCACGCTCGGATCGAGCGCCGCGCCGTCCTGCCGGCAATCCATGTGCGGCGAGCCGAGCGCGGTCATCATCCCCTTGAGGGCGTACATCGCCTCGGCATCGACCAGGTCGCCCGCGATCGCGGCGATGCGGGTCGGCGCGACGCCCGAGAGCCGCTGCGCGATCGCCTCGAAGGCCTGCGCCCAGGTCGCCGAGGTCAGCCGGCCATTCACGCGTATGAAGCAGCGGTCGAGCCGCTGGCGCTTGAGCCCGTCATAGGCGAAGCGGCTCTTATCGGCGAGCCACTCCTCGTTGACCTCCTCGTTCACGCGTGGCAGGACGCGCAACACCTCGCGCCCGCGGGTGTCGACGCGGATGTTGGCCCCGACCGCGTCATGCACATCGATGCTGTCGGTCTTCTCCAGCTCCCAAGGCCGGGCGATGAAGGCATAGGGCTTCGAGGTCAGCGCGCCCACGGGGCAGAGATCGATGATGTTGCCGCTGAGCTCGGAGGTCAGCGCCCGCTCGATATAGCTGGTGATCTCCATCTGCTCGCCGCGATAGACCGCGCCCAGCTCCTCGACGCCCGCGACTTCGGTCGCGAAGCGGACGCAGCGGGTGCAATGGATGCAGCGCGTCATATGCGTCTTGACCAGCGGCCCCAGATATTTCTCCGGCACCGCGCGCTTGTTCTCGCGGAAGCGGCTGCGATCGAAGCCATAGGCCATGGCCTGGTCCTGCAGGTCGCACTCGCCGCCCTGGTCGCAGATCGGGCAGTCGAGCGGATGGTTGATCAGCAGGAACTCCATGACGCCGCGCCGCGCCTTCTGCACCGCCTCGGTGTCGGTGCGGATGACCATCTTGTCGGCGACCGGCATCGCGCAGGAGGCGATCGGCTTGGGCGATTTCGGCACCTCCATCTCGACCAGGCACATGCGGCAATTGCCGGCGACCGAGAGGCGCTCGTGATAGCAGAAGCGCGGGATCTCCACGCCCGCGATCTCGCAGGCCTGGATCACCGTGATCCCGGCGGGCACTTCGATCTCGCGGCCGTCGATGGTGACCTTCGGCATGACGTCCAGTCCTTATTCGGCGGCGCGGCGCAGGCTGCGGCTCTCGGCGATGCGGCGCTCGAGCTCCGGCCGGAAATGACGGATGAGGCCCTGCACCGGCCAGGCCGCGGCATCGCCGAGTGCGCAGATGGTGTGGCCTTCGACCTCGCCCGCGACCTGCAGCAGCACGTCGATCTCCTCAGGGACGGCCTCGCCGCGCACGAGGCGCTCCATCATGCGCCACATCCAGCCCGTGCCCTCGCGGCAGGGCGTGCACT
Organism: Rhodospirillales bacterium; assembly: GCA_029240475.1. Taxonomy (GTDB): domain Bacteria; phylum Pseudomonadota; class Alphaproteobacteria; order JAREAF01; family JAREAF01; genus JAREAF01. Next base: position 15,350 of record JAREAF010000004.1, read on the forward strand.
GGCCGCAGCTCTCATGCATGTAGAAGTGCGAGAGGCGCGCGATGGCGGCGATGATGTCGGTCGACTTGTCCATGACGATCACGGCCGCGGTGCCGAGCCCGGATTTCACCTCGCGCAGCGAGTCGAAATCCATCAGCACCTCGTCGCAGATCGGCTTAGGCAGGCAGGGCACCGAGGAGCCGCCCGGGATGACGGCCAACAGATTGTCCCAGCCGCCGCGCACGCCGCCAGCGTGGCGGTCGATGAGCTCGCGCAAGGGGATGCCCATCGCCTCCTCGACATTGCACGGCTTGTTCACATGGCCGGAGATGCAGAAGATCTTGGTGCCCGTGTTCTTCGGCCGGCCGATCCCGAGCCACCAATCGACGCCGCGGCGCAGAATGGTCGGCACGACCGCGATGGTCTCGACATTGTTGACCGTGGTCGGGCAGCCATAGAGCCCGACCGCCGCCGGAAAGGGCGGCTTCAGGCGCGGCATGCCCTTCTTGCCTTCAAGGCTTTCCAGCAGCGCGGTCTCCTCGCCGCAGATATAGGCGCCCGCGCCGCGATGCAGATAGATGTCGTAGTCGTAGCCCGAGCCACAGGCGTTCTTGCCGATGAGCCCGGCCTCATAGGCTTCGTCGATCGCGAGCTGGACGTTCGAGGCCTCGTTGTAGAACTCGCCGCGGATATAGATGTAGCAGGCGCTCGCGCCCATCGCGAAACCGGCGACGAGGCAGCCTTCGAGCAGCCGGTGCGGATCGAAGCGCAGGATGTCGCGGTCCTTGCAGGTGCCGGGCTCGGACTCGTCGGCATTGACCACAAGGAACGAAGGCCGCCCGTCCGACTGCTTGGGCATGAAGGACCATTTGAGGCCGGTCGGGAATCCCGCCCCGCCCCGCCCGCGCAGGTCGGACTTCTTCACCTCGTCGATGATCGCGTCGCGCCCGCGCAGGATCAGCGACTTGGTGTCGTCCCACACGCCGCGCCGACGCGCAGCCGCCAGGCGCCAGTCGTCCTGGCCGAAGAGATTGGTGAAGATGCGGTCCCGGTCGTGCAGCATCAGTCGTCCCCCGCCGCCGGAACCGTCTCGATGAGGGTCGTCCAGGTCCCCTCCGGCGCCGAGTTCATCCGCCCGGTCTGCGAGCCGTGCGGCGGCTTCTCGCCGCGTGCGAAGGCCTCGATCAGCGCCTCCATGCGCGCCGGGTCGAGATCTTCGTAGAGATCGTCGTTGACCTGCACGACGGGCGCGTTGACGCAGGCGCCGAGGCACTCGACCTCCATAACGGAGAAGAGCCCGTCCGGCGTCACCTCCTTCATGCCGACGCCGAGCTTGCTGAGGCAGGCATGCGTCAGCTCGTCGGAGCCGCGCAGCCAGCAGGGCGTGGTGCGGCAGACCTGGATCAGGTGCTTTCCGACCGGCTTGAGGTTGAACATGGTGTAGAAGGTCGCGACCTCGAGCGCGCGCATCGGCGCCATCTGGAGCAGCTCGGCCACATATGCGATCGCCTCGTGGCTGAGCCAGCCGCCATTCTGCCGCTGCGCCAAATCGAGCAGCGGGATGACCGCGCTGTGCTGCCGCCCTTTGGGGTAGCGCGCGATGATGCGCTCGGCGCGCTCGCGATTCTCCGCCGTGAAGAGGAAGGGCTGGCCGGTGGAGATGCTGGGGCCGCTCATCGATCGATCTCGCCGAAGACGATGTCCATGGAGCCGAGCACGGCGACGGAATCGGCCAGCATGTGGCCCTTGCAGACATAGTCCATCGCCTGCAGATGCGCGAAACCCGGCGCGCGGATCTTGCAGCGATAGGGCCGGTTCGTGCCGTCCGCGATCAGGTACACGCCGAACTCGCCCTTGGGCGCCTCGACGGCGGTGTAGGTCTCGCCCTCGGGCACGTGATAGCCCTCGCTATAGAGCTTGAAATGGTGGATCAGCGCTTCCATCGAGCGCTTCATCTCGCCGCGCGAGGGCGGCGTGTATTTGCGGTCATCGGACAGCACCGGGCCGGACGGCATCTCCGCCAGGCACTGGCGGATCATGCGCAGCGATTGGCGCATCTCCTCCATGCGGACGAGATAACGGTCGTAGCAGTCGCCGTTCTTGCCGACCGGGACGTCGAACTCCATGCGCTCGTAGACGTCGCAGGGCTGCGCCTTGCGCAGGTCCCAGGCAATGCCCGAGGCGCGCAGCATCGGGCCGGTGAAGCCCCAGTCGATCGCGTCGTCGGCCGAGACGATGCCGATATCGACCGTGCGCTGCTTGAAGATGCGGTTTTCGGTCAGCAGGCTTTCGATGTCGTCCAGCACGGCTGGGAACTTGTCGGCCCAGTCGAGGATGTCCTCGGCCAAGCCCGCCGGCATGTCCTGATGCACCCCGCCGACGCGGAAATAGGCCGCGTGCAGGCGCGCGCCGGAAACGCGCTCATAGAAGCCCATCAGGTGCTCGCGCTGCTCGAAGCACCACAGAAAGGGCGTCATCGCGCCCACATCCATGGCGTAGGCGGGCACGTTGAGGAGGTGGTTCAGGATGCGGGTGATCTCGGAGAAGAGCACGCGGATGTACTGCCCGCGCAAGGGGACCTCGAGGCCCGCCAGCTTCTCCACGGCGAGCACGAAGGCGTGCTCCTGGTTCATCGGCGAGACATAGTCGAGCCGGTCGAAATAGGGGATCGCCTGCAGGTAGGTCTTGTACTCGATCAGCTTCTCGGTCCCGCGGTGCAGCAGGCCGATATGCGGATCGATCCGCTCGACCACCTCGCCATCCATCTCCATGACCATGCGCAGCACGCCGTGGGCCGCGGGATGCTGCGGCCCGAAATTCATGGTCATCGGCTTGATCGCGGTCTCGGCCATCAGTCGTCGTTCCGTTTCACTTTTTCATCGCCCGGAAGGGTGGTCATGCCCTCCCAGGGCGAGAGGAAATCGAAGCCGCGGAATTCCTGAGTCAGATTCACCGGCTCATTGACGACGCGCTTCTGCTCCTCGTCGTAGCGGACCTGGACGAACCCGGTGAGCGGAAAGTCCTTGCGCAGCGGATGGCCCTGGAAGCCGTAGTCCGTGAGGATGCGTCTCAGGTCCGGGTGATCGGAGAAGAGGATGCCGTAGAGGTCCCAGGCCTCGCGCTCGAACCAGCCGGCGGCGCTGAAAACGGAGGTGATCGAGGGGACCGGATTGTCCTCGTCGGTGGAGACCTTCACGCGGACCCGCTGGTTTTGCTTGAGGGAGAGCAGGTTGTAGACGACCTCGAAGCGTTCGGGCCGCTCCGGCCAGTCGACGCCGCAGAGGTCCACCAGCATCTTGAACTGGCAGTTCGCGTCGTCGCGCAAGAACTTCATGACCCGCGCGACCGCGTCGCGGTGGACGCGCAGCATCAGCTCGCCGTGCCGGATCTCGGAGCTGAGGATATGCGCCCCCATCGCGGCGGCGATATGGTCGCTCAGCTCCTTCAACGCCTCATTCATCGATTAGCCGTTCTCGTCGCCTGGAGCGGCGTCACCTGGCGATGGTGCCGGTGCGCCTTATCTTTTTCTGAAGCTGGAGGATGCCGTAGAGAAGCGCTTCCGCCGTGGGCGGGCAGCCGGGCACATAGATGTCCACCGGAACGATCCGGTCGCAGCCGCGCACCACGGAGTAGGAGTAGTGATAGTAGCCGCCGCCATTCGCGCAGGAGCCCATGGAGATCACCCAGCGCGGCTCGGCCATCTGGTCATAGACCTTGCGCAGCGCGGGCGCCATCTTGTTGACCAGCGTCCCGGCGACGATCATCACGTCCGACTGGCGCGGGCTGCCGCGCGTGACGATCCCGAACCGGTCCAGGTCGTAGCGCGACATGTAGGTGTGCATCATCTCGACCGCGCAGCAGGCCAGGCCGAAGGTCATCGGCCAAAGCGAGCCGGTGCGCGCCCAGTTGACCAGCTTGTCCATGTTCGCGACGACGAAGCCTTTGTCGGAGAGCTCCTCGCCCACGCCCTTGAGCACGAGATCCTGCTCGGCCCCCGGGGGCAGCGGCTCCTTGCGGGCGACCGCGGCATTCTCGCGGCGGCCGACGGCGGATTCCGCACTCACTCCCATTCGAGCGCTCCTTTCCGCCACTCATAGATGAAGCCCACGGTCAGGATGGCGAGGAAGACCACCATCGACCAGAAGCCGAAAACGCCGATCTCGCCCAACGTGATCGCCCAGGGAAAGAGGAAGGCGACCTCGAGGTCGAAGATGATGAACAGGATCGCGACGAGGTAGAAGCGCACGTCGAACTGCCGGCGCGCGTCGCCGAAGGCCTCGAAGCCGCACTCGTAGGGGCTGACCTTCTCCGAATCCGGATTTTGCCGCGCCAGCAGGAGCGACGCCCCGACCGCGGAGGCGGAGACGCCCAGCGCGATTCCGAGAAACAGCAGGATCGGCCAGTATTCGATCAGAAGCGCGTTCATGATGATCCCAAATTCACTTGGGCCGGGTCCGCATGAGACCCGGAGGGCAGTGCCCCGCGAACTGATTGGAGCGCGAAAAGGGGCGCGTGGCGTCGCACCCTTCCCGCCCCCCGTGCGGTGCCCTGAATATAGTGTCGGCCACCCCAGGGGAAAAGCGGATTCCGAAGGAAAATGCAGGCCCTTAGGCGAACCGATGAGGTGCCTGGAACGGCATCTGCGAGGGGTTGCGGATGGGCGTGAGATGGCGGGAGTGACGGGACTCGAACCCGCGGCCTCCGGCGTGACAGGCCGGCGCTCTAACCGACTGAGCTACACCCCCGTCCTTCGGACTTGCCGCCGCTTGGCGGGGAGCGCGCTTGATACTAGACCCCCTCCCCTCAAGTCAAGCGACCTTGCCCGACCTTCGGCCCTTCAGGGCAGCCGCGCCAGCAAGCCGCCCAGCAGCTCGAAGAAGCCGTCGGCATCGACCTCGAGCAGCACCCGGCAGTTGGCGGGCAGGCCGGTCCGGCCGCGCCGGTCCATGAGCGTCGCGCCGCGCGTGAGCTCGGAGGAGGTCTCCACCTGCACCGGGACCTGTGGGCCGTCGAAGAGATCGGGCCTGAGCAGCCGGGCAATGACGCAGGCATCGTGCAGCGGCCGCCCCACCCCGCCCTCGCTATCGGCGCGATAGGACATGATCTGCGAGACCACCTCGGCCGAGCGGGTGCCGATCCGGGCGATCCTCGCCAGCCGCTCGGGCAGCGCGCGCACCTGCCAGGTGCAGTCGAGCGGGATCAGGGTGATGGGCCGGCCGCAGCCGAGCACGATCGCGGCGGCCTCCGGGTCGACATAGATGTTGAACTCGGCCGCCGGCATGACATTGCCGCCGGAAAAGGAGCCGCCCATCGCGATGATCTCGGCGATGCGGCCGGCGATGCGCGGCTCCATGACGAGCGCGAGCGCGAGGTTCGTCAGCGGCCCGAGCGTGCAGACCGTCACCGGCTCGAGCGCGGTCATGAGAGTCTCGATGATCCAGGGCACGCCGTGGCCCGGACGCGCCGCGATCCTGGGCGCCGGCAAGTCCGTGCCGGCGAGGCCGCTCTCGCCGTGGATCTCCGGAGCGGTCGTCAGCGGCCGGAGGATCGGACGCGGGCAGCCGGCATGCACCGGGAGCTCCGTGCGGCCGGCGAGCTCCAGGATGCGCAGCGCGTTCGCCGTGGTGAGCTCGATCGGCACATTGCCGCCGACCGTGGCGAGACCGAGCACATCCAATGCTTCCGGCGCCGCGCAGGCCATCAGGATCGCGACGGCGTCATCCTGGCCGGGATCGGTGTCGATGAGGATGGGACGTGGGGGCATGGCCGCTTAGAAAATGAATGGTGGGCGATGACGGGATCGAACCGCCGACATCCTGCGTGTAAAGCAGGCGCTCTACCAGCTGAGCTAATCGCCCGTCGGCTCGCACGCGCTCGCATCGAGCGGCATCTCATTAATCCGGACATGCGCCGCGAGCAAGCGCCATGCCCTGAAAACGGAACCGGCCGCCCGATGAGCCGGAGCGGCCGGTCGAACTCGATACCGAACGGCCGGTCTAGTTGATGGCGTCCTTGAGGCCCTTGCCGGCCTTGAACTTCGGCTGCTTGGAGGCCGGGATCTGGATCTTCTCGCCCGTGCGCGGGTTGCGGCCTTCCGACGCCGCGCGGCTGGCGACGGTGAAAGTGCCAAATCCGACGAGACGGACTTCATCGCCGTTCTTGAGCGCCGCAGTGATGGCGTCGAAAACGCCATCGACGGCGCGGGTGGCGTCGTTGCGGGACATCCCGGTCTTGGTCGAGACGAGACCCACGAGATCGTTCTTGTTCACGGTAAGGCCCCCTATGCGGACGACTGATGTGTGAAATCGGCAATGCTGGCGCGGAAGCGGCCGGAAGTTTACGGGGCTCAATCGAGGCCAGTCAATCGCGAAGCATCGTTTTTCCCCAGGAAAACGGCCGTTTTTCGGGCTCTCGGATGATATTGCGCAACTTGCATTCGGCTGCGCGCATCGCCGCGCGGTTGCGAGGACGGCGTCCAACTAAGATTGTTGCAAAAGGAAATGGGCGCCCCCGGCAAGGGGCGCCCATCCACGATGCATTGCGCAGCGGCGCGCCTCAGTGCGTGACGACGCCGTGCTCGGTTCCGCCAGGCTGCGGCTTCACCGCTTCGACCTCGGCGGGCTCAACCCATTCGATGGCAGTGAGCGGCTTCGTCAGCGCGGTGCGCAGCACGTCATCGACGGACGCCGTCGGCACTATCTTGAGGCCGCGCTTCACATTGTCCGGAATCTCGGCGAGATCCTTCTCATTCTCCTTCGGGATCAGCACGGTCTTGATGCCGCCGCGCAAAGCGGCGAGCAGCTTCTCCTTCAAGCCGCCGATCGGCAGCACGCGTCCGCGCAGGGTGATCTCGCCCGTCATGGCGAGATCGCGTCGCACCGGAATGCCGGTGAGCA
>JAREAF010000167.1 GCA_029240475.1 Rhodospirillales bacterium
CAGCCCATCCTGATCCGCACGCTCCAGGCCGGAGAGACGCTGGATGTGCCCGCGCAGCCCGGCCTCACGCTCTTCACCGGCAATGCCGGAGGGCTGGACATCGTGCTGGATGGCCGGCCGCTGCCTTCTCTGGGTCCGGTGGGCGCGGTCCGGCGCGGCATCTCCCTCGATCCCGAGGCGCTGCGGGGCGGCCAAGCAGTGGAATAAGCGGGCCATTCGGCCGATCGGGCTTGAAATGCGGCTCACCGGCAGCCCAGCTTAGGGCTGGTCGGGCGCCCGTTTCGCCCCAGGTGCTTCGGAAGTCAGGTCCATGACCGTTCGCCCCTACCGCGAGATTCACCGCCGCAAGAGCCGGCGGATCATGGTCGGCACGGTTCCGGTCGGCGGCGACGCGCCGATCACCGTGCAGTCCATGACCAACACGCCGACGGCGGACGCCGAAGCGACCATCGCGCAGGTGCGGGCGCTGGAGGAGGCGGGGGCGGACATCGTCCGCGTCTCCTGTCCCGACGAGGACTCGACGGCGGCGTTGAGCCGGATCGTCAAGGCGGCGCGCGTGCCGATCGTCGCCGACATCCATTTCCACTATCGGCGCGCGATCGAAGCGGCGGAGGCGGGCGCGGCCTGCCTGCGCATCAATCCCGGCAATATCGGCTCGCCCGAGCGCGTGCGCGAGGTGGTCAAGGCCGCCAAGGATCATGGCTGCTCGATGCGCATCGGCGTCAACGCCGGCAGCCTGGAGCGCGACCTGCTCGAGAAATACGGGGAACCCTGCCCCGCGGCCATGATCGAGAGCGCGCTCACCCATGCGCGCATCCTCGAGGACAACGGCTTCTTCGAGTTCAAGATCTCCTGCAAGGCGTCCGACGTGTTCCTTGCCGTCGCCGCCTATCAGGGCCTCGCCGAGGCTTGCGACTATCCCTTGCATCTCGGCATCACCGAGGCCGGCGCGCTGCGGATGGGCACGATCAAGTCTGCGATCGGCCTGGGCTCGCTGCTCTGGGCCGGCATCGGCGACACCATCCGGGTCTCGCTCTCGGCCGATCCGGTCGAAGAGGTGAAGGCCGGCTTCGACATCCTGAAGGCGCTCGGGCTGCGCCGCCGCGGCGTGACGGTCGTGGCCTGCCCCTCCTGCGCGCGCCAGCAGTTCGACGTGATCCGCACCGTCGAGGTGCTCGAGGAGCGGCTGGCGCACATCACCACGCCGCTCACCGTCTCGGTCATCGGCTGCGTGGTGAACGGGCCCGGCGAGGCGCGCGAGACCGACATCGGCTTCACGGGCGGCGGCCATGGCACGCACATGGTCTATATCGCCGGCCAGCCCCACCACCGGCTCAAGGAAGCCGGCATCGTCGATCACCTGGTCGAGCTGGTCGAGGCGAAGGCGGCCGAGATCGAGAAGGGAGCGGCTGCTGCCGAAGAGCCGGTCGCGGCGGCGGAGTAACGGCTAGGCCGCTCGGATCGTCGGGATTCGGTCGAGCTCGTCCGCCATGGCCGGTTCGAGCACGGCAAGGTCGTAGCGAGCCTGCAACGAGACCCACAGATTTGGGCCGTTGCCGCACAGCTTGCCAAGTCTCAGCGCCATCATGGGCGTGACGGCGGCACGCTCAGCAAGAATCGCGTGGAGCGTCTGACGGGATACACCGAGCAATTCGGCCAGCTCGGATACGGATTTGTCCATAGCCGGAAGAATTTCCTCACGGAGCAGTTCTCCCGGATGCATCGGCTGCAAACCTGTCTTCCCCATCCTGAGTTCTCCCGGTCCTAGTGGTAATCCTCGATATCCACATCGACTGCGTCCGCGCCATCCCATCCGAAGGTGATGCGGTAGTTCCCAGACACCGAGATCGACCACCGCTTTGGCGCCGTGTTTAGACCATGAAATCGGAATCCCAGCAGATTCATATCTTCAGGAACACTGGCAGCGTCGAGAGCCAATAATTGCCTGCGTACGCGATCCTGGTTCTCCACGGGCAGCAGGCGCCGATCTCCATCAGTCCAGAACTTCTTGAGGGCCTTGCTTCGAAAACTCCGGATCACACTGTAAATCCGTACTTTACATATGTCAAGTGTCAGTTTACAGATCGCTTGGCGCCAGGAAAGTCCCCGGGTTGCATCGCGGAACTGCCATCGCGTATAGGCTAGCCACAATGGCATCAACCATCAAACCAGCTGATAAGCGCATACCGGCTCCGCTCCAGCCCGTTCGCGGCACGCACGACCTGCTGCCGGCCGAGGCGGCGCGCCATCGCGCCGTGGTGGAGAGTGCGCGCGAGGTGGCGCAGCGCTACGGCTATCGCGAGATGGCAACGCCGATCTTCGAGTTTTCGGACGTTTTCCGGCGCTCGCTCGGCGACACCTCCGACGTCGTCACCAAGGAGATGTACAGCTTCACCGACAAGGGCGGCGAGGAGATCACCTTGCGGCCCGAGGGGACGGCGGGCGTCGCGCGAGCCGTGGTGTCGAACGGCCTCTCGCAGGAGCTCCCGGTCAAGTTCTTCTATGCCGGCCCGATGTTCCGCTACGAGCGGCCGCAGAAGGGGCGCCTCAGGCAGTTCCATCAGATCGGCATCGAGCTGATCGGCGTGGCGCAGCCCTTGGCCGATGTCGAGGTCATCGCCTGCGGCGCGGCGATCCTGCGCGAGCTGGGCGTGCTCGACCGCACCGTGCTCGAAATCAACACGCTCGGCGATCCCGAGAGCCGGCAGGCCTATCGCCGCGTTCTGGTCGATTATCTCGAGGCGTATCGCGAACGCCTGTCGGAGGACAGCCGCGCGCGGCTGGAGCGCAATCCTCTGCGCATCCTTGATTCCAAGGACGAGGGCGACCGGCGCATCGTCGCCGAGGCGCCGCTCTATTCGGACCATCTCACGTCGGCGGCGCGCGACTTCTTTACCGCAGTCACGCGCGGACTCGATGCGCTCGGCATCGGCTACGTCCTCAATCCGCGCCTGGTGCGCGGGCTCGATTACTACGGTCACACGGCGTTCGAATTCACCGCCGAGGAGCTTGGCGCGCAGAAGACCATCATGGCCGGCGGCCGCTATGACGGGCTCGTCGCCGAGATGGGCGGCCCGCCCACGCCGGGGATCGGCTGGGCCGGCGGAATCGAGCGAATCGCCATGCTGATCGGCGACCCGCCGCCTCCGCCGCGGCCGATCGCGGTCGTGCCGGTCGGCGCCGCCGCCGAGCAGACGGCGCTGGCCGTGGCCGACCGCTTGCGGCGGGCCGGCTTTGCCGTCGAGCTCGGTTATTCGGGCAATGTCGGCAAGCGGCTGAAGCGCGCCAACAAACTGAACGCCCGTGCGGCGGTCCTGCTCGGCGAGGACGAGCTGGCCAAAGGCGCCGCAACCCTTCGCGATCTCGACAGCGGCGTTCAGGAGGAGGCGCCCCTCTCCTCGCTCGAGGAGCGCCTCTCGCGCTTCCGTTAGCGAGCCGGCCATGGCGGATCGCGAGCCACTGGATCTTTGGGAGTCGAACCTTGCCGAGCTGTTCGTGGCGGGGCTTTCGCATCGCACGGCTCCCGCCGCGCTCCGGGACCGGCTGATTCCCGAGGAGGGCGCGGGTTCCGAGCCGCTTCTGCGGGAGCTGGTCTCCTCGGGACTGCGGCAGGCGATGGTGCTCGCAACCTGCGACCGGATCGAGATCATCGGCGCCGGTCCGGCTCCGGCCGCGGCCGCGGAGACGGCGATCGCGCAACTGGCGAGCCGGGCCGGGCTGGCCGTGAGCGCGGTCGAGCCGCATGCCTACCGCCACACCGGCGAGCGCGCGGTGCGGCACCTGTTCGAGGTCGTCGCGGCTCTCGACAGCATCGTGCTCGGCGAGCCGGAAATCCTGGGCCAGGTCAAGGCGGCGCACCGGCTTGCGGTCGAAGCGGGATGCGTCGGGCCGGAGCTGGAAGCGGCGTTGCAGGCGGCGTATGCCGCCGCCAAGCGGGTGCGCAGCGAGACCGCGCTCGCCGAGCAGCCGGTGTCGCTGGCCGCGGTCGCGACCAAGCTCGCGCGCAACATCCACGGCGATCTCGCCGAGGCGGGCGGGCTGCTGATCGGCTTCGGCGAAATGGGAAGCGCCATTGCCCGGGCGCTCCAGGCGCAGGGCCTGCGCAAGCTGGCGGTCGCGACCGGGTCCCCGGCGCGCGGGGCGGCGCTGGCGCAAGAGCTCGGGGCTCGCCATCTGCCCGTGGCGGAGCTTGCGTCGGCGCTCGACCATGCCGACATCCTTCTCGCGGCGCTGTCGGCCGGCACGCCCGTCCTCGACCTGGCGGCGATCCGCTCCGCCCTGCAGAGGCGACGGCGCAGGCCGATGCTGCTGATCGATCTGGGCATCCCCGGAGACGTCGCGCCGGAGGTGGATTCACTTGAGGATGCGTTCCTCTACACGCTCGACGACCTGGAGCGCATATCGGCGGGCGGGCGTGCCGGGCGCGAGCAGGCCGCCTCGGCCGCGCGCGCGATCCTGGCTGAGGAGCTGCGACGGCATCTCCGCGAGGCCGCGGCACGGCAAGCGGCTCCGGCGGTCGTGGCGCTTCGCCGACATTTCGAGCAGGCGCGTGCCGAGGTCCTGGCGCGCGGCGCGGGGCTGGACGCCGACGCGGCGACGCGGCTCCTGATCAACCGCCTCCTGCACGAGCCTTCGATCGCGCTGAAGGCGCTCGCCGCCGAAGCGGCGCATGGGCCGGAGGAGCGCCGCCGGATCGAACGAACGCTTCTGAAACTGTTCGGCATCGAGCGGCGCTATGGCGGCCCCGCCCGCGAGGATGCCCGAGAGGACGACGGTTCCGATGCGCAATCTTGATCATATGTTGAGCCGCGTCCTCGCGCGCCATGACGAGCTCGGCGCCGCTCTGGCGAAGGGTCTCGATGGCGAGCGCTATGTGAAGCTCTCGAAGGAGTTCGCGGAGATCTCGCCGGTCGCGGAGGCGATCCGGGAACTGCGTCAGACTCAGGCCGAGCTGCGCGGCGCGGCGGAGATCGCCGACGATCCAGGCAGCGATGGGGAGATGCGCGCGCTCGCCGAGGAAGAGCGACGGCGGCTGGAGGGCGAGGTCGAGGAGCTGGAGCGCAGGGTGCGCATCCTGCTGCTGCCCAAGGACGCCGCCGACGAGAAGAACGCCATTCTTGAGGTGCGCGCCGGCACCGGCGGCGAGGAGGCGGCGCTGTTCGGGGCCGATCTGCTGCGCATGTATCAGCGCTATGCCGAGCGCCAGGGCTGGCGCTTCGAGCTGCTGCATCTGAGCGAGACGGGCCTCGGCGGGGTCAAGGAGGCGGCGGCCACCATCTCGGGCCGCGGCGTGTTCGCGCGGCTGAAATTCGAGTCGGGCGTCCACCGCGTCCAGCGCGTGCCCGCAACCGAGGCGAGCGGGCGCATCCACACCTCCGCCGCGACCGTCGCCGTGCTGCCCGAAGCCGAGGAGGTCGACATCAAGATCGACGAGAAGGATCTGCGCATCGACGTGTTCCGGTCGAGCGGCCCCGGCGGGCAGTCGGTCAACACGACCGACAGCGCCGTGCGCATCACGCATCTGCCGACCGGGATCGTGGTGCAGCAGCAGGACGAGAAGTCGCAGCATAAGAACAAGGCCAAGGCGCTGAAGGTGCTGCGGGCGCGCCTCTACGACATGGAGCGCGCGAAGGCCGATGCCGAGCGCGCCGCCCAGCGCAAGAGCCAGGTCGGCTCGGGCGACCGCTCCGAGCGGATCCGCACCTACAACTTCCCGCAGGGGCGCGTGACGGACCACCGCATCAACCTCACGCTCTACAAGATCGACCGCGTCATGGACGGCGAGCTGGACGAGATCATCGATGCGCTGATCGCCAGCGACCAGGCGGAGCGGCTCGCGGAGCTGGAATGAGCGGGGAAACGGTCGAAGCCTGGCTCGGCCGTGCCGCGAGCCTGCTTGCCGAGGCGGGCGTTGAGGAGCCGAGGCTGGAGGCCCGAATCCTGTTGGCCGGGGCTGCCGGCTGGCCGCCTGAATCCATTTTCGCGCGCCGTGGGGAACGGCTTGCGGAAGAGACCGCCCGGCGCGCCGGCGCCATGCTGGACCGCCGCCGGCGGCGCCAGCCCTCGGCGCAAATCCTCGGGCGACGGGAGTTCTGGGGGCTGGAGTTCGAGGTCACGCCCGATGTGCTCGATCCCCGGCCCGACACGGAGACTCTCGTCTCGGCGGCCCTCGGCCGAATCGGCAACCGGGCCGCACCGCTCCGCGTTCTCGATCTCGGCACGGGGACGGGGTGTCTCCTCCTGGCGATCCTGAATGAACTTCCGAACGCGCACGGGCTTGGCGTCGATCTGAGCCCGGCGGCGGTTCGGCTCGCCGGCGCGAATGCCGAGCGGCTTGGCCTGTCGGGACGCGCTCGATTCGCCACCGGGGATTGGGGCGGCGGTCTCGATGAAGAATTCGATGTCATTCTGTCGAACCCTCCCTATATACCGAGCGGCGAGATCGCCGGGCTGCAGCCTGAGGTCGCGCGGTGGGAGCCGCGGCTTGCCCTCGACGGAGGGGCCGACGGGCTGGACGCCTACCGCCGCTTGGCGCCCCATCTCGCCCGGCTGCTCAACCCCGCCGGCTTTGCCGCGGTCGAGGTCGGATCGACCCAAGCGGCGGCGGTCGGCTCGATTTGCGCGCGATCGGACCTTCGGTTGTTGGACTGCGCGCGAGATCTGGCCGGGCGCGAGCGCTGCCTTCTGCTGGCTCGCGGGTGATCCAGGCCAAAAAAACAGTTGGAAAAAATCAGTGTCCCGTCT
>JAREAF010000005.1 GCA_029240475.1 Rhodospirillales bacterium
GAGCCGGTAGCTCCGCCACTCCTCCATGCGCTCACAACTGCCGCGCGTGATCGGCAATCCGCGCGCGCATCGCCTCGTCGGGAAAATGGCCGCTCGACGCGGCCATGTTCTCGCGCTGATGATCGACGCGCGTCGTCGCCGGAATCGCGCAGGTCACCGCCGGATGCGAGGCGATGAATTTCAGGATGAGCTGGGGCCAGCCGGACGCGCCCGTCTCGGCGGTCCATGGGGGGAGGGAATGGCGCTCGAGCTCGCGGAGCAGCGCGCCTTGCCGGAACGGGCGGTTGACGATGACCGCGATCCGGCGTTCCTGCGCCAGGGGGAGGATGCGCTCCTCCACCTCCCGATCCCGCACATTGTAGGTGACCTGGACGAAATCGATCGGCCGGCTCGCCATGATCCGCTCGATCTCCGCGTGGCGCCGGCCCTCGGAGGTGGTGATGCCGACATAGCGCAGGCGCCCCTCCGACTTCATGGCGAACAGGGTGTCGAGGTGGCGCTCCCAGGCGACGAGATTGTGGACCTGGAGGAGGTCGAACCGCTCCACGCCCCAGCGTTGGCGGGTCTCTTCGATCTGGCGCGGGCCCCCGGTCGCGCTCGAGGTCCATACCTTCTCCGCCGAGAACAGGGCCTTCGGATGGCCGAGCTTGCGCAATCCATAGCCGATCGTGTCCTGCGAGGAGCCATACATCGGCGAGCAGTCGATCATGCGGCCGCCGGCCTCGAAGAAGGCGGCCATGACCGCGGCGCATTCCTCGCGCAGGACCGGGTCCTCGCCCACATTGAAGGTGATCCAGCTGCCCAGCCCGATCACCGGCATCGCCTCGCCCGTCGACGGAATGGGCTTGGTTGCCGGCGGCTGGCCTTGTGCGTGCAGCGGCGCCCGCATCGGCAGGATCGCGCCTGCGGCGGCAGCCATGCCGACGCGCAACAGATCTCGCCTTGTCCTGTTCAAAACGAACCTCTCTGAGTTTCGGCCCCGGCCAGCGGCATGCATCAATATGGAGCCCGAGCCGCCCGGTGTTAATCCGCGGGCGGAGCGGGATGGAACAGTGTTGATCGGCTGAGCGGGGTGGAGCTTTCATGGCTGACGAAGTCCGGCCCGGTCCCGGTCCTGAGATCTGAGGCAATGGCGCTCGAAGCGGACGTCGTCATCGTCGGAGCGGGCAATGCGGCCATGTGCGCGGCCTTATCCGCGCGCGAGCACGGCGCTTCCGTGATCGTGCTGGAGCGCGCGCCGATGGAGGAGCGCGGCGGCAACACCGCTTACACGGCCGGGGCGATGCGCGTCGCGTATCGCGGCATCGAGGACCTGCTCACGCTCATGCCCGATTTGAGCGAGGAGGAGCGCGCCCGGACCGATTTCGGGACCTACGACCAGGCGCAATTCTTCGACGACATGGCGCGGGTGACGGAGTACCGCACCGACCCCGACCTCGCCGAGCTTCTGGTCGCGCGCAGCCTCGAGACCATGGCCTGGATGCGCGCGCAGGGCATCCGCTTCCAACCCATCTATGGCCGGCAAGCCTTCAAGGTCGGCGGCCGGTTCCGCTTCTGGGGCGGGCTCACGGTCGAGGCCTGGGGCGGCGGGCGCGAGCTGGTCGATGCCGAGTTCCGCATCGCCGAGGCGCGCGGCGTGCGCATTTTCTACGACGCCCGTGCGCTGGCGCTGGTGCATGACGATGCCGGGGTCCATGGCGTGGTGGCACGGATCGGCGGCCGCACCCAGCCGGTCAAGGCCAAGGCGGTGATCCTCGCCGCCGGCGGCTTCCAGGCCAATGCCGAGTGGCGCACGCGCTATCTCGGGCCAGGCTGGGACCTCGCCAAGGTGCGCGGCACGCGCTTCAACACCGGCGACGGAATCCGCATGGCGCTGGAGATCGGCGCCATGGCCTGGGGCAACTGGTCCGGATGCCACGCCGTCGGCTGGGACCGCAACGCGCCCCCCTTCGGCGACCGCGACATCGGCGACGGGTTCCAGAAGCACAGCTACCCGTTCGGCATCATGGTCAATGCGGAGGGCCGCCGCTTCGTGGACGAGGGCGCCGACTTCCGCAACTACACCTATGCCAAATACGGCCGCGTGATCCTGAACCAGCCGCAGCAATTCGCCTGGCAGGTCTTCGACAAGAAGGTGCTGCACCTGCTCCGCGACGAGTATCGCATCAGGCAGGTGAGCAAGGTCAGCGCCGACAGGCTGGAGGCGCTTGCGGCCAAGCTCGACGGCGTGAACGCGGCGCGCTTCCTCGAAACGGTGCGCGACTATAACGCGGCGGTGCGTCAGGACGTGCCGTTCGATCCGAACGTCAAGGACGGCCGATCCACACAGGGCCTGGAGATCGACAAGAGCAACTGGGCGAACACGATCGACACGCCGCCCTTCGAGGCTTATGCGGTGACCTGCGGCATCACCTTCACCTTCGGCGGGCTCAAGATCGACACGCAAGCGCAGGTGCAGGACGTGGATGGCCGGTCGATTCCGGGGCTCTTCGCGGCGGGCGAGCTGGTCGGCGGGCTGTTCTATTTCAATTATCCGGGCGGGACCGGGCTGATGGCCGGCTCGGTGTTCGGCCGCATCGCGGGCGCCTCGGCGGCGCGCGCCGTGGCCGGCAGCTAGAAGGACGAGGAGATGGCCGAGGCAGGGCAGGAGCTCTCAGGCAAGGTCGCGCTGGTCACCGGCGCGGCGCGGCGGATCGGGCGGGCCACCGCGCTGGCGCTGGCCGCACGCGGCGCGGCGGTGGTGGTCAACACCCGCTCCTCGGAGACGGAGGCGGCGGCCGTCGCAGCCGAGATCACCCAAGCCGGCGGGCGCGCCATCTACCACTTGGCCGACATCACCGACGAGGGCGCGGTCGCGGCGATGGTGGAGCGCGCGCTGAAGACCTTCGGCCGCATCGACATCCTCGTCAACAATGCCGCCGATCGCCGGCATGTGCCCTTCACCGATATGAGCCTCGCCGAGTGGCGGCACATCCTCGGCATCATCCTGGACGGCGCCTTCCTCTGCTCGCGCGCGGTGCTGCCATGGATGGTGGCCAACCGCCAGGGCACGATCGTCAATATCGGCGGGTTGACCGCGCATACCGGCGCCTATAACCGCGCCCATGTCTCGACCGCCAAGGCCGGGCTGGTCGGCCTCACCAAGGCGCTCGCGGTCGAATTCGCGGACAAAGGCGTGACCGTGAACTGCGTCGTTCCGGGCAAGATCGGCGGTGAGCGGGCGGCCAGCGCCGGCAAGGGCGCCTCGATTCCGGGTCCTGGAGAGCCGCTGGTCGGGCGCCACGGCACGGCCGAGGAGGTGGCGGCGCTGGTCCTCGCGCTCAGCCTGCCGACCGGCCGGTTCATCACCGGTCAGACCATTCACATCAGCGGCGGGCTCTATTTGCCGTGAGCGTTCTCGTCCGGCTGCAATAGCATCGCCAGCGCACGAGCTGACCCGCCGCCACCCAAGACTGCTTCGACCAGCCGATCGGTCTGCGCCGACCCGAGCACCGGGGCCATGAGGTCGCGGGCCTTGGCCGCGACCTCCTCTGCGGTCATCGGGTTGTCCGGCGTGCCGCGCACCGCGCGCGTGCGATGCACCAGCCGCTCGCCTGTGGTCGTCTCGATCTCGACCACGGCCTGGCGGGCGGGCACGGCGCGGGTGAGCTCGGCGCTGGGGACGGCCTGGATGCGGCTGCGCATCGCGAGCACGGAAGGGTCCGACATCCGCGCGTAGTCGTGCGAGCTGGCGAAGCTCAGCCCCCCATCCACCAGCATGACCGCCAACAGATGCTGCAGGCAGATGTCGGGCATGCTGCGATTGTCCACGATGTGGAGCCGGTCGTCCGGCATCTGCACGGTCATCGCCCTGACCTGCTCGGCCCTGACCCCGTGCTCGACCATCAGGAAGGAAAGCGAATCCAGAGCGGCCTGGATCGGCGAGCCGACCGACCATTTCTTGATCGAGGCCTTCAGGATCTCGAAGCGCTCGCCGAGCCCGTCCACCAGTCGCTCGGGCGCCGGCGTCTCCCCGAAAGCGGTGAAGAAATTGTGTCGGCCGGAGAAGGGGTCTTCGACCGCGCTGAAGCCGGCCGCCACCATGGTCGCCGCCGCCACTCCGTTCCGGGCGGGCATGCCGCCGAAATCGAACGCCTTCTCGACATGCTCCTCGTCGCGCGACCAGGACGGCACGCCGGCGGCCTGCTGCACCGCGTAGGAGAGCGCGTGCCGGACCTGCCGCTCGTCCAGGCGGAGCAGCGCGGCTGCCGCGACGGCGGCGCCGAAAGCCGGGCCGATGCTGTGGGTGCTGTGCCGCGCCGTGTCCGGCCGGGCGAAACCAAGTGCCAGATTGGTTCGGGCGCCGATGTCGTAGCCGAGCGCGACCGCCTTAAGAAGCTCCAACGCGCTGCGGTCCGCCAGCTCCGCCGCTGCGAGGGCCGCCGGCACGATCCCGCAGCCGGGATGAAAGCGGCCGCCGAGGTGAGAATCGTCGGTCTCGTCGGCATGCGCGCTCATGCCGTTGGCGAAGGCGGCATTGATGGCCGAGCTGCGCAGGCGGATCCCCGCGATTGCTGCGTCCGCCTGCCCGCCCAGCCGCTCGACATAGCGCACCGCGAGCCGGCCCGCCTTGAGGCGGGAGCCGGACACCATCGCCGCCAAGGTATCGAGCAGGTGCAGCTTCGTCTTATCGGCCGCATGTTCCGGCAGGTCGCGACCGAGCGCGCCGGCGATGTAGCGGCTGAGGGCCATGGTCAGCGCTGAGATGTCGCCGCGCGCGGTCATGCGAACGCCTCCTGGGATCAACTTGCGTCCCTTCGCCGCTTTGTCAAAGCGCCTGCATAAAATCAGCAAAATCTGTTGGTCGGAACTACCCCGTCAGTTGTTGGCACAGGAAACGCCGCAGGACATAACCTTCGGCGGCCCCCCGCGTGAAGACGGGATCGACCAGGGAGGAGTTCCGATGATGAAGACACTTGCATCCATTGCATTTGCGGGAGCGGTCGCGCTCGGATTGTGCGCGCCCATGGCGGCCCAGGCTCAGGACTATCCGCACGACACGGTGACGCTCGTCACTCATTCCAGCCCGGGCGGCGGCACGGACGTGTTCCTGCGCGAGCTGTCCAAGCATCTCGGGCCGATCATGGGCGTGAATTTCGTCGTCGAGAATGTGCGCGGCGGCGGCGGCGCGAAGGCAATGGCCAAGCTGGCCACCTCGCCGGCGGACGGCAGCATCTTCTACGGGACGACGCCGAGCTACATCAACGCCTCGTTGCTCAGCAAGCCCGAATACACCTTCGAGCATCTCGATCCGGTCGTGAACATCTTCATCGACCCGCAGATTCTCTATGTGCGCAAGGACAGTCCATACAAGAGCCTGACCGATGTCGTGAACGACGCAAAGGCCCGTCCGAAGCAGGTCAAGTTCGCGGTCAGCACGCCTGCCTCGCTCGACCGCCAGGTGATCGAGCAGTTCAAGCAGGTCGCCGGGGTCGACGTCATCACCATCACCCATGACGGCGGCGGCGACGTTCTGCTGAGCGTGCTGAACGGCACCGGCGATGTCGGCGTCGGCGAGGTGCAGGAGCTGCGCGGGCAGATAGATGCCGGCGAGATCCGGCTCATCACCAGCTATACCGAGGAACGGCTGAGCGGGTTCCCGGACGTGCCGACGGCTCGCGAGCAGGGCATCGAGTTGGTGGTCAACAAGTTCCGCGGCATCGCCGGACCCAAGGGCCTGCCCGAAGATGTGGTCAAGGCCTGGGAAACTGCCGTGCAGAAGGTGCTGGAGGTGCCCGAATTCAAGAAATGGTACGAGGCGGGCGCCCTGCTCCCGGCCTTCATGTCGCAGGCCGAGTACGGCCCGTTCGTCCAGAACTTCGCCAAGGAGCAGCAGGCCTTCTTCACCGAGTACAACATCACCACGGATGAATGACCGCCGTGGGGGCCAGGGGATGGCCCGCGACATCCTTGCGGGGCTCGTGCTGTTGGGCTTTGCGATCATGGTCTGGATCGCGGCTGAGGCCATTCGCGAGACCCCTCTCGACGACGAAGTCGGCGCCGACGGCTTTCCGAAGCTGCTTGCGGGAAGCCTCGGCGTCCTGGCGCTGCTGCTGATCGGACAGACCCTCCTCGCGCGGCGGAGGGGAGCCAAGCGCGCTCCCTCCGCCGCGGCGGAGCCGCTGGTCACGCGGGGAGGGACGGAAACACCCGTGCCATCGCCGGGCCGGCAGCATCTGCGCGCCGCGGGGATGTTGGCGATCGGCATCGTCTATGTCGCCGTGCTGGAGACGCTCGGCTTCATCCTGTCGACGCTGCTGCTGCTGCTCGCCGTCGCGCTCTATAGTGGCCGGCCGCCAACCATCGGCATGGCCGCGCTGGCGGTCGCGGGGGCGGCGCTGCTCTACGCCTTGTTCGTGAGGGTCCTGGGCGTCCCGCTGCCGTCGGGCATCTGGCCGGGCCTCGTTTCCTGACTGCACGACGGATGAAGGAATGGAAGGTCTCGGCTACGCACTGGACGCCCTGCTGAATTACGGCGTGCTGCTCGCGGCGGCGGGGGGCGTGGTCTGGGGCATACTCGGCGGCGCGCTCCCCGGCATTTCGCCTTCGATCGCCATGGCGCTGCTGCTGCCCTTCACCTACGCGATGGAGCCGGTGGTCGCGATCGTGCTCCTGGCGTCCACCTATGTCGGCGCCGAGTATGGCGGCTCCATCCCGGCCATCCTGATCCGCACTCCCGGCACCAACGCCTCCGCCGCGACCGCCATCGACGGATATGAAATGCAGAAGCAGGGTCGCGGGGGCGAGGCGCTCGGGCTCTCGCTGATGACCGGAGTTCTGGGCGGATTGTTCGGGCTTGCCCTGCTCGTGCTCTTGACCGAGCCGCTGGCGCGCGTGGCGCTGCTCTTCACGCCGCCCGCCTATTTCGCGCTCGGCGTATTGGGCCTCAGCGTCATCGCCTCGCTCTCTGAAGGCTCGATGTTGAAGGGGCTGATGGCCGGCGTGGTCGGCCTGATGATCGCCACCGTCGGCACCGACTCGGTGTCCGGGGTGGGGCGCTTCACCTACCGCTCCGAGCTGTTGGAAGGCGTGCCCTTCATCCTGGTCATGGTCGGCGTCTTCGCGGTCAGCGAGCTGATGCTCCAGTCGAGCCAGCCGGACTGGAGCAAGGCCGAGAAGGACAAGGTCCGCGACACGCGCCTGAAGCTGCCGAGCGTCGCGACGCTCTGGCGGCTGCGCCGGGCGCAAGGCATCGGCTGGTTCTTCGGCGCGCTGGAAGGGGTCATGCCCGGGGCGGGCGGCTCGGTGGCGGCCTTCATGTCCTATAATGAGGCACGCCGCTGGTCGAAGGAGCCCGGGAAGTTCGGCCACGGCTCGGAGGAAGGCGTCGCCGCGCCGGAATCGGCGAACAACGTGGTCGCCTGCACGGCGCTCGTGCCGACCCTGAGCTTCGGCATCCCGGGATCGAACTCGACCGCCGTGCTGCTCGGCGGGCTGCTCATTCACGGGCTGCAGCCGGGGCCGCTCCTCTTCACGCAGCGGCCGGACATCGTCTACGGCCTCTTCGCAGGCCTGCTGCTGGCCAATGTCGGCATGCTGATCATCGGCATGCTGATCCTGACGCCGGCGATCTGGCTGGTGAACCGCCCGAAGCCCTATCTGATGGGCTTCATCTACGCGCTCGTCTTCGCCGGGGCCTATTCGATCGACCACAGTGTTTTCGATCTTGGGATCGTGCTGGCGGCGGGCCTGCTCGGTTATGTGATGCGCGTGTTCGGTTTCCCCTTCCTGCCGCTCGTGCTGGGGCTGGTGCTGGGCTACATGATCGAGGCGAATTACCGACGCGCGCTGGTCAGCACCAACGGCGACCACATGGTCTTCGTCCAGGACCCCATCAGCCTATTTCTGCTCGCCACCGCGCTGCTGTTCGTCGTGATCAGCGGCGTGCGCGAGATCAGTATCCGCCGGCGCGCGCGGGCGACGTGAGCGCCATGCGCGAGCACGAGGTCAGGACCCATCCGCCGGGCCGCCCGACGCCGCGCGAGGAGCAGCTTGCCTGGAAGCTCGCGGCGCTCGCGGCGGACCGGGTGCCGGAGGGTCCGGAGGTGGTCGAGACGATCATCAACCGCCTCATCGACAATGCGGGCGTCGCCGTCGCGGCGCTGAACCGGGCGCCGGTCGCCAGCGCGCGGGCGCAGGCGCTGGCCCATCCGCGCCCCGGCGGCGCGACGGTGTTCGGCCTCTCGAACGACGTCACGGTCCATTGCGAATGGGCGGCCTGGGCCAATGGCGCGGCCGTGCGCGAGCTCGATTTCCACGACAACTTCTTCGCGCTCGAATCGAGCCATCCGGGCGACACGATCCCGCCGCTCCTTGCGGTCGCCCAGCAATGCCGCCGGAGCGGGCGCGACCTTGTCCGGGCGGTGGCGACGGCGTACGAGGTGCAGGTCGATCTCGCCAAGGGCATTCCGCTCAACCCGTACCGGATCGACCATATCGCTCATCTCGGCCCGGCGCAGGCGGCCGGCCTCTGCGCGCTGCTCGACCTGCCGGTCGAGACGGCGTACCAGGCGATCCAGCATGCGGCGCATGTCTCGGTTTCGACCCGACAGGCGCGCAAGGGCGCGATCTCGAGCTGGAAGGCCCATGCGCCGGGCCATGTCGGCAAGCTCGCGATCGAAGCCGTCGACCGCGCCATGCGCGGCGAGACTTCGCCCTCGCCGGCCTATGAGGGCGAGTACGGGTTGATCGCGCAGCTGCTGGGCGGGCCGGAGGCCGCCTGGCGCGTGCCGCTGCCCGACCCGGGCGAGTCCAAGCGCGCCATTCTGGAAACCTTCACCAAGGAGTATTCCGCGGGATATCACGGGCAGGCGGCGATCGACCTCGCCTTCCGCATGCGCGAGCGGATCGGCGATCCCGAGCGGATCGAGCGGATCGTCCTCCACACCAAGCGGCTGTCCCACCTCGTCATGGGCGCGGGCGCGAACGATCCGGAGAAGTGGGACCCGGACGCCAGCCGCGAGACCCTGGATCACAGCCTGATGTTCATCTTCGCCGTCGCGCTGCAGGACGGGACATGGCACCACGAGCGGAGCTATGCGCCCGAGCGCGTGCGCCGCCCGGACACGGTGCGGCTCTGGCGCCAGATCACCACGGTCGAGGACCCGGACTGGAACCGGCGCTATGACGGCCGGCCGCCCTTGGAGCGCGATCATGGGATGCGGGCGGTCGTCACCTTCACGGACGGCACGACCTTGTCCGAGGAGATCGCCGTCGCCGATGCCCATCCGCGCGGCGCGCGCCCGTTCCGGCGCGAGGATTACGTGCGCAAATACACCAGCCTTGCCGAAGGCGTGGTCGAGCCCGGCGAGTCCGAGCGCTTCCTCGACTTGGTTCGGCGCCTGCCGGAGCTGGAGGCGCAGGAAATACGCGCGCTGAACGTCCAGGTCGATCCGGCCCGGCTAGGCCCGGCCGCCCCATCCGGGATCTTCTGAAGGAGAGCAGCATGGCCAAGGACACGCTCCCGGAAGCCGGCGCCGCCGTCGCGGAGGTGTTCGCGGCGTGGGCGTCGGGCCTTGCCGATGCCGCCATACCCGGCCCGGTGCGGGAGGCGGCAGGCCATGCGCTGCTGGATCATGTCGGGCTCGCGATCTCCGCTCGCCGGGAGGACTATGTCGAGGCGGCGCTGCGCGCCTGGGCGGAGGAGGGGAGCTGCACCGCCTTCGGTCATGATCGCGGCTTCGACATGGGCGGGGCGGCGCTGGTCAACGGCACCGCCGCCCATGGCGAGGATTACGACGACACCTTCGAGGGCACGCCCGTGCATACCAGCGCGGTGGTCGTGCCGGCCGTGCTCGCGACCTGCGAGCGATTCGGCCTCGGCGGCGCCGACGCGTTGCGCGGCATGGCGGTGGGCGCGGAGCTGATGTGCCGGATGGCCCTGGTCGCGCCGACGGCCCAGCATCGCGCCGGCTTCCACCCGACCGCCGTGCTCGGCGCCTTCGGCGCGGCGGCGGGCGCGGCCGCGGCACTGAAGCTTCCGCAGCAGGCGATGGTGGATGCGCTCGGCGTCGCCGGCAGCATGGCCTCGGGCATCATCGAGTACCTGGCCGAGGGAACCTGGACCAAGCGGCTGCATCCGGGCTGGTCGGCGCAGGCCGGCATCCGCGCGGCGCTGCTCGGGGCAAACGGCTTCCGCGGGCCACGCACGGTCATGGAGGGCACCCACGGCTTCTTCTCGGCCTTCGGGTTCGAGGGCATCGCGCCGGACTTCACCCGGATCACCCACGATCTCGGGCGCGTCTGGCAGATGGAGAAGATCGCCTTCAAGCCCTATGCCTGCGGGACCATGACGCAGCCCTTCATCGACTGCGCCATCCGCCTCGCCGAGAGCGGCATCGATCCGGCCGATATCGAGGACGTGCTCTGCCAAGTGGGCGAGGGCACCGTTCATCGCCTCTGGGAGCCGCTCGTGGAGAAACGCCGGCCCT
Source organism: Rhodospirillales bacterium (assembly GCA_029240475.1). Classification (GTDB taxonomy): domain Bacteria; phylum Pseudomonadota; class Alphaproteobacteria; order JAREAF01; family JAREAF01; genus JAREAF01. Next base: position 10,470 of record JAREAF010000005.1, read on the forward strand.
CCACGCCCTATTCGGCGAAGTTCAGCGTGCCCTTCTGCGTGGCGGTCGGCTTCGTCGATCGTGCGGCCGGGCTCGGCCAGTTCACCGAGGAGCGCATCCGCGCGCCCGAGGTGCTGCGGCTCGCCGAGAAGGTGCGCTACGAGATCGACCCGAGTGACGAATATCCGCGCAATTACACCGGCACTGTCATCGTCCGGCTGCGCGGCGGGGCCGTCCGCGAGGAGCGCCAGCCGCACTTGCGCGGCGGCGCCAAGCAACCTCTGCCCCGGTCCGAGCTGCTGGCGAAGTTCCACGCCAACCTCCGCCATGGCGGCTGGAGCGAGGACCGCGCAAAGGCGTTGGCAGACTGGTGCGCCGGGCTCTTTGCGGCGCCGAGCCTGAGCCGCATCGAGCGGTTTCGCGGCTGACAACGGGGAGCGGGAGGATGACCGAGGTCACTCGCATATTGGCGCAGTATCTGGTCGAGGCCCGCTATGCCGACCTCCCCGAGCCGGTGCGCCACCAGGCGCGCCGCTCGCTCCTGAATTGGATGGGCTGCGCGGTCGGCGGGGCGCAGCACCCGACCCTCGATCATGCGCTGGCCGCGCTCAAGCCCTTCAGCGGGCCGGAGCAGGCCACGGTCCTTGGACGGCGCGAACGGCTCGACATCCTCCATGCCGCGCTGATGAACGGCATCGCCAGCCATGTCTTCGACTTCGATGACACGCATCTGAAGACGATCATCCACCCGGCCGGCCCGGTCGCCTCCGCGATCCTGGCGCTGGCCGAGCAGCGCCGGATCGGCGGCGAGGCTTTGATGCTGGCGCTGGTGCTGGGCGTCGAGGCCGAATGCCGGATCGGCAACGCCGTCTATCCCGCCCATTACGATATCGGCTGGCACATCACCGGCACCGCGGGCGTGTTCGGCGCGGCCGCGGCGGCGGGCAGGCTGCTCGGCCTCGACGCACAGCGCATGGGATGGGCGCTCGGCATCGCCGGAACGCAATCCTCCGGCTTCCGCGAGATGTTCGGCACGATGTGCAAGTCGTTCCATCCCGGTCGCGCCGCACAGAACGGGCTCGCGGCCGCGCATCTGGCGGCCGAGGGCTTCACCAGCTCTAACCAGGTTCTGGAGGCGCCGCGCGGCTTTGCCCATGTCATGTCCACCGCACGCGATTTCTCGCAGATCACCGAGGGGCTTGGCGAGAGCTTCGAGATCGCGCTCAACACCTACAAGCCCTTCGCCTGCGGCATCGTCATCCACCCGACGATCGACGGCTGCATCCAGCTGCGGAACGAGCACAAGCTCGCGGGCGAGGAGATCCGGCGCATCGATCTCCAGGTCCATCCCCTGGTGCTGGAGCTGACCGGCAAGCGCACGCCTCAGGTCGGCCTCGAAGGCAAGTTCAGCGTCTTCCACTCGGCGGCGGTGGCCATCATCCATGGCCGCGCCGGCGAGGAGGAGTATGGCGATGCCGCGGTGCGCGACCCGCGCGTCATCCGCCTGCGCGACAGCGTCGAGGCGGTTGCCGAGCCCGGCGTCCGCGAGGACGAGGCCTATATCTCCATCACGCTCGCCGACGGGCGCGTGTTGGATAAGCATGTGGCGCATGCGATCGGCAGCCTCGAGCGCCCGATGTCCGATGCGCAGCTGGAGGAGAAGTTCCGCGGCCTTTCCGAACGCGTGCTTGGCCCCGAGCGCACGCGCCGGCTGATCCAGCTCTGCTGGGAGGCCGACCGGCTCAAGGATGCCGGCGAGCTGGCGCGCGCCGCCGTTCCCTGACCCGAGGAGGCGAGCCATGCGCATCGTCGAGATTCGCGAGCGGACCTTCCCCATCTCCTCGCCGATCGCCAACGCCTATATCTACTTCTCCAAGATGAGTTTGAGCCTGGTCGCGGTGGTCACGGACGTGATCCGCGACGGCAAGCGAGTCGTCGGTTACGGCTTCAACTCGAATGGCCGCTACGGCCAGGGCTGCCTCATTCGCGAGCGCCTGGTCCCGCGCATCATGGAGGCCGATCCGAAGACGCTGGTCGATGACGGCGGCGAGAATCTCGATCCGCACCGCATCTGGGCGGCGATGTTCAAGAACGAGAAGCCGGGCGGGCATGGCGAGCGCTCGGTCGCCATCGGCACCATCGACATGGCGGTCTGGGACGCGGTTGCGAAGATCGCGGGCAAGCCGCTGTTCCGCCTGCTCGCCGAGCGCTACGGCGATGGGCAGGTGAACCGGCGCATCTTCGTCTATGCGGCCGGGGGCTACTACTATCCGGGCAAGGGGATCGCGCAGCTCAAGGACGAGATGCAGAGCTACCTCGACCGCGGCTACACGGTCGTGAAGATGAAGATCGGCGGCGCGCCTCTGGCCGAAGACATCCAGCGCATCGAGGAGGTGCTCGGCATCCTCGGGCCGGGCCAGAGCCTCGCGGTGGATGCCAACGGCCGCTTCGACCTGCCCACCGCCACCGCCTACGGCAAGGCGCTCTCCCAATATGAGCTGTTCTGGTACGAGGAGCCGGGCGACCCCTTGGATTACGAGCTGCAGCGCGAGCTCGCCGAGCATTACGAGAAGCCGATAGCGACCGGCGAGGACCTGTTCTCGATGCAGGACGCCCGCAACCTGATCCGCTACGGCGGCATGCGCAAGGACAGGGACTGGCTGCAGTTCGACTGCGCCCTGAGCTACGGCCTCGTCGAATATCTGCGCACGCTCGACATGCTGCGCGAGCATGGCTGGTCGCCGGCGCGCTGCATCCCCCATGGCGGGCACCAGCTTTCGCTCAACATCGCCGCGGGGCTGGGGCTCGGCGGCAACGAATCCTATCCCGATCTCTTCCAGCCCTTCGGCGGCTTCCCGGACGGCGTGCGCGTCGAGGAAGGGCACATCACCATGCCTGAGCCGCCGGGCATCGGCTTCGAGGGCAAGTCGGACCTCTACGCGGTGATGCGCGAGCTCGCCGCCTGAACGGGAGGGGACCTATGCGGAGCTACTCCATCGCCGCCATCCCCGCGGACGGCATCGGCACGGAGGTGATCGGAGCCGGGCTCACGGTGCTGGAGGCGCTGCAGGAGCGCGCGGGCGAGTTCCGGCTGGAGGTGGAGCACTTCCCCTGGGGCTCGGGCTACTACCGCAAGACCGGCCGCATGATGGACCCGGACGGGCTGGAGCGGCTCAAGCGGTTCGATGCGATCTTCTTCGGCGCGGTCGGCGACCCCGAGATCCCCGACGACGTCACGCTCTGGGGTCTGCGGCTTGCGATCTGCCAGGGATTCGACCAATACGCCAATGTCCGCCCGGTGCGGCTGTTGCCCGGCATCAAGGGACCGCTGCGCGACGCCCGCCCCGAGGATGTGGACTTCATCATCGTGCGCGAGAACAGCGAGGGCGAGTATTCCGGCAATGGCGGCCGCACCCATCGCGGCCTGCCGGAGGAGGTGGCGACCGAGACCTCGATCTTCACCCGCGCCGGGGTCACCCGGATCATGCGTTTCGCCTTCGAGCTGGCGATGACCCGGCCGCGCAAGCGCCTGACCGTCGTCACCAAGTCCAACGCGCAGAAGCATGGGATGGTGTTCTGGGACGAGATCGCCGCGGAGGTCGCGCGCGACTTCCCAGGCGTGGCCATGGACAAGATCCTGGTCGATGCCATGACCACGCGCATGGTGCTGAAACCCTCTTCGCTCGATGTGGTGGTGGCGACGAACCTCCATGCCGACATCCTCAGCGATCTCGGCGCGGCGATCGCCGGCAGCCTCGGCATCGCGCCGACCGCGAACATCGACCCGCAGCGCCGCTTCCCATCGATGTTCGAGCCGATCCACGGCTCGGCCTTCGACATCGTGGGCAAGGGCATCGCCAACCCGATCGCCACCTTCTGGACCGCGGTCATGATGCTGGAGCATCTGGGCGAGGGCGCCGCCGCGGCGCGGCTCATGCGCGCGATCGAGCAGGTCACGGCGGCCGGAGCGCCGCTGACGCCCGATCTCGGCGGCCGCGGCACGACGCGTGAGGTGACCGACGCCGTCTGCAACGCCATCCGCGCGAGCAACGCATGACCGAACCCGCGCCAGCCCGTTCCGCCCCGGTCCGGATCGCCGACATCCGCGCCAGCATCCACACGACCGCGATCGCGATCCCGCTGCTCGAAGGCAAGGTCGCCGGCTATGGCCGCGAGGAGCAGAAGGAGTTCGTCTTCTGCGAGGTCGAGACCGAGCAGGGCGTCAGCGGCTTCGGCCTGACCGGGCATTTCCTCGCGCGCTCGGTGGTGGAAGCCCTGCACGGCTACTTCCTGCCGCTGGTCAAGGGCATGGACCCGCGCGACGTCGAGCCGATCCATCACAAGGTCTGGTGGAAGCTCAACCCGCGCGCCATGACCGGCGTGATCTCCAGCGCGCTCTCCTGCCTCGACATCGCCTGCTGGGACATAGCCGGCAAGCTCGCCGGCCGCACGGTGGCCGAGCTCCTGGGCGGTCACCGACGCCAGGTGCCCGCCTACGTCACCTTCGGATTCCCGCAGTATGACCGCGAGCAGCTGGCGGAAGCGGCGCGGCTTCATGTGGAGCGCGGCTTCACCGCGCTGAAGCTGGTGGTCGCCGTCGACAAAGGCGGCTGGCGCGAGGACGCCCGCCGCGTCCGCGCCGTGCGCGATGCGGTCGGCCCGGACATCGACCTCATGATCGACGCCAACTACCTCTTCAACCCGGTCGAGGCCAAGATGCTGTGCCGGGAGATCGAGGAGCTGAACATCACCTGGTTCGAGGAGCCGCTGCATCAGAACGACGCGCGGGCCCTGGCCGATCTCCGCGCGCATACGCGCATCCCGCTCGCCGCGGGGCAGATGGAAGGGCATCGCTGGCGCCTGCGCGAGCTGGTCGATCGCCAGGCGGTCGACATCCTGCAGCCGAATTGCTGCTTCTGCGGCGGCTACACCGAGGCGCGCAAGGCCGCGCATCTGGCGCAGGCCTACAATCTGCCGATCGCCAATGGCGGCGGCTGGCCGCTTTTCAACATGCACACCATGGCCGGGCTGATGAACGGCTGGATCGTCGAGTGGCATCTCGGAATGGTGCAGGTCGGCGAGATCCTGTTCACCGACGCGCCCGCACCGGAGGAGGGCATGCTCACCATCCCGGACCGGCCGGGCCTCGGCCTCACCCTCGACCGCGACGCGCTCGAGGAGACCCGGATCAAGGGTTAGGACTTCTCAGCTCCCCTTGCGCTTTCGCGCACGGCGCGCGACCACCAGCCGGATCAGCGGCGGCGTGAACACATTCGTCAGGATCGAGCGGGTGAGCTGGAACCCCGCGACGGCCGCGGGCAGCAGGCCAAGCGCGCTGGCGGAGGCGATCATCTCGCCCAAGCCCCCCGGCGCGACCGCCATGGTGGCCGGCAGCCGGCCGAGATTGCTGAACGCCTCGACGAATGCGGTGAAGCCGATGAAGGCGACGCCGATCAGGATGAGACCTGAGACGAGGCCCGCCGCCGCCGCGCGCGGCAGCTTGCTCAGGTCGCGCAACCGGAACCGCAGGCCGAGCGAGGCGCCGATCGCAATCTGCGCCGCGATCAGCACCGGGGGGGGCACCGGCGGAAGATGGAACCCGGCGACGGCAAGCGCCAGGCACAGCAGCATCGGCACCACGACCCAGGGATTGAGCACGCCGACATGCTTGGCGCCGGCCGAGATGAGCGCGCTCACCACGACGATCAGCAGGACCGCCAGCCCGCCGTCGATGGACATTTCCTGAGGCGGCTGGACGACGGTGCCGGTGAGGCCCAGCCAAAGCGGGATCAGGGTGAGCACGAGCACCACGCGCAGCGTGTGGATCACGGTCACCGCATGCTCGTCGGCGCCAACCTCCTGCGCGAGCGAAGCCATCTCCGACATGCCCGCAGGCAGGCAGGACAGCAGGCCCGTCAGCCCGTCGGTGCCGGCGATGCGCGCGACCAGGAACGAGAGCAGGACGCCGACCGCGTTCGAGGCCAGCGCGACGGCCACCATGACCGGCAACAGGCGCGCCAGCTCGGCGACGACATCGACCGTCAGCAGCGCGCCGACCGACGCGCCGACGAAGAGCAGGCCGCTCCGCCGCAGCAGCCAGCCGCCCTTCATCGGCCCGAGCAGATTGGTGACGATGCTGGCGCCCACCATCGCGCCGAGGATGTAGGCCAGCGGCAGGTCGAGCGCCCGGAACGCGAACGCCCCCGCGCAGGCTCCGATCAGAATCGCCACCGGCATGAGCGCGGTCCGGATCCTTTCCGCCGCGGTGGCTTTCACTGCACCGTCCTGAGCCGATTGGGTGGAAACGCTGTTCATGCAAGAGAAACGGCAGACTTCGTGAAGAAATGGGAGGCCCGAGCGTTGACTCCGCGCCCCGGCGGGCCGGAGTATCCTTCCCGAGGCCTGGAGCAGGCAACAAGCGGATCGTGACGGACGAAAAACACAGGGGCGCGCCCCCGCTTCTGAAGACGCGCGAGCTCATGGAAGGGTTCGCGCGGCGTCGCATCCGCACGCGCGGGGCTGAGATCAACCTCGCCGTCGCGGGGAACGGGCCGCCGCTGCTTCTGCTGCACGGCAACCCTCTGACGCTGGTCAGCTGGCACAAGATCGCGCCGTCGCTCGCCCGCGACTTCACCGTGGTCGCGGCCGATCTGCGCGGCTATGGCGACAGCTCCAAGCCCGAGGGCGGTCCCGACCACGCCGGCTACAGCTTCCGGGCCATGGCCGAGGACAATCTCGAGGTGATGCGCGAGCTCGGCTTTGAGCGCTTCGCTTTGGCCGGGCACGATCGCGGCGGCCGCGTCGCCTTCCGGCTGGCGCTGGATCATCCGGAGGCGGTCGAGCGCGTGGCGATTCTCGACATCGTGCCGACCCACCGCGTGCTGAGCCAGGTGACGCTCGGCTGGGCGCTGGAGTCCTATCACTGGTTCTTCATGGCGCAGAAATACCCCTTCCCGGAGACGCTGATCTGCGCCGATCTCGACTTCTACATGCGCTACAAGCTGAACAAGACGGGCGTGGGGCTGGAGATCTTCACGCCCGAAGCGATGGCCGAATACATCCGCTGCGCCACGCCCGAGCAGATCCATGCGGTGTGCGAGGACTACCGCGCTACGGTCACCGTCGATTACAGCATGGACAGCGCGGATTTCGGCAAGAAGACCATCGCCTGCCCGGTGCTGGTGATCTGGGGCAGCAACAGCCATTGCGGCCGGCACTTCGGCCCGCTGGAGGATTGGGCGCCGTGGGCTCCGGACCTGCGCGGCTTCGCGATCCCGACCGGGCATTATCCGGCGGAGCACCGCCCTGATCTCGTCTATCCGGCCTTCTGGGACTTCTTCCAGGGCCGCGAGCCGGAGACGCCGTCCTGACCGCGTGGCTGTCCCCGGCCGAGGCGAAGCGACGCCTGCACGGACCCGGCGAGATCGCCTTCCTTGATATTCGCGAGGCCGGGGAGTTCGGCGAGGGCCATCCCTTGTTCGCCGCCCCATGCCCCTATAGCCGGCTGGAGCTGTTGGCGCCCGCCCTGGTCCCGAACCCGCGCGTTCCGGTGCTCCTGATCGACGGTGGCGACGGCGCCGCCGATCGCGCGGCGCGGCGCTTGGATGCGATGCGATACGAGCGCATCGCCGTTCTGTCGGGCGGCATTGGCGGATGGGAAGCGGCAGGCTTCACGCTCTACAAGGGCGTCAACGTGCCGAGCAAGACCCTGGGCGAGCTGGCGGAGGCGGTCTGGCATCCGGCCACGGTCGATGCCGCGACCCTGGCGCGCTGGCGCGCGGAAGGTCGCGCCTTCCGCCTCTTTGATGCGCGCCCGCCTGCCGAACATCGGAAGATGACCGTGCCCGGCGCCGTCTGCCTGCCCAATGGCGAGCTTGCGCATCGCTTTGCGGCGGCAGTCGGGGACTCTGAGACGCCGGTCGTGGTCCATTGCGCCGGCCGGACGCGCGGCCTCGTCGGCGCCATCGGGCTGCGGCTCGCGGGCATCGAGAACCCGGTCTTCGCGCTGGAGAACGGCACGCAGGGCTGGGCCCTGGCGGGGCAGGCACTGGACCGAGGCCGCGGCGCGGATCCCTTCCCGGCGCTCGCCGCGGCCGATCTCGACGCCGCGCGGGCCCGTGCGATCCGCTTCTCCGCCGAGTGGGATATCCCAGGGCTCGGCGCCGAGGAGCTGCAGGCGCTCGCCGCCGATGACGGCCGGACGCATTATCTGCTCGATGTGCGGTCGGAGGAGGAATACGCCAGATCCCATGCCGCGGGCGCGGTGCATGCGCCGGCCGGGCAGCTCGTGCAGGCGACGGACCAGTGGGTGGGCGTGCGCCGTGCGCGGCTGGCGCTGATCGACGATGCCGGCCTGCGCGCGGCGATCGCGGGTTTTTGGCTGCGCCAGCTCGGCTATGAGCCTTATGTGGTGCCGCTGGCCGAGGCGGAGCGCGCGAAGCTGCCGTCGCGGCAAGCTCCCGCCTTTGTGCCGCGCGGCCTGGAGGCGATCTCAGCGGACGCTGCGGCGGCGGGGCTCGAAGCGGGAACGCACCTGCTCTTGGACCTGCGATCATCCGCCGCGCATCGTGCAGGACACCCGAAAGACGCGCGCTGGGCGATCCGCCCGCGCCTTCGCAATGTCGTAGCGGGGTGGGAAGCGATCCCCGTGCTCCTCGCCGCTGAGCCTATGCTTGCGGCGCTCGCGGCGATCGACCTTGAGGAGCTCGGCTGCCCTGTGCCGATGCTGCTCGAGGGCGGCGCGGAGGCGTGGCGCGCCGCAGGGCTGCCCTGGACAGCGACTGCGGACCGGCCCTCGCCGGAGGAGGCCATCGACTTCCTCCAATTCGTGCATGACCGCCACGATGGCAACCTCGAGGCCTCGCGCCGCTATCTCGCCTGGGAGCAGGGGCTGGTGGCGCAGCTGGATGCGGAGGAGCGCGACGAGTTCCGGCTGGAGCGGCCGTCTGCCCGGTGATCGGATCGGACTCAGCGCGGGCGGGGCTGCGCGTCGGACGGCGCGGCGATCTCCTCCTCGAGGCGGCGAGCTGCTTCAGCTTCCTCAAGTTCGGCGCGGGCCTGCCGGCGCTTGGACCAGGCCGTCATGAGGAGCGAGAAGACCATCACCAGGATGATGCCGATCGCGCCCGGCCGCTCGAGGATGTAGCGCGGGTCGCCGCCGCTGAGCTGATAGGAGC
>JAREAF010000006.1 GCA_029240475.1 Rhodospirillales bacterium
GGCCGCCGTCCAGCGCTCCGGCGATGACGGCATCCTGCATCTGCAGCGAGCCGACCACCGCTCCCGCAGGAAGCAGGTCGAGCTTCAGCCGCCCGCCGGCCATCTCGTTGACCCGGGTCACGTAGTCGGCGGCGTATTCGTGGAAGATGTCCTTCGCGGGCCAAGTGCTCTGGAACTTAATAGTGACGGTCTGCGCGCGCGACACGTTGGGGAACGCGACGCTTGCGGCCCCGGCGCCGGCGGCGATGCCGGCAGCCTTCAGAAACTTGCGTCGACCCGCTTTGCCTTCCGCGGCAGCAACGCTGGTATCGTTTCGCTTTCTGGTCATATCCTCGGAACCTCCCCGTGTTCAGTTATTGGGTTATCGCCATGCCGGCGAGAGGCGGCTTTACCTTGCCAACCGCATGGTATGTCTTTGATGACTTGCTGAAGTCATTTTATGAGCAAGCATGTTGGCGACACCGGCCGTCCCGGTCAAGCCGCTCCGCGCCGTCCGGACGCCGCCGCCGGACCATCCTGAGCTCAATCCCGCCCGTAGTGCGGGCCAAGGTCCGGGGAGCTTGCCTGGGCGGCGGGGCAAGGTCCTCCAGGGCTCGCCCTGGGAGTCCGGCCGCAGGGCAAGATTGCGGGACTTGGGAGCAGGCGGGCCGGTCCAGGCGTTGGCCCTCACGAATCCAGCCTTAGAGGGAGTTGCGCATGGATCGCGGGAGATGGCGTGCGCTGATCTCGACGGCCATCCTGGCCGCCCTTGTGGCGGCGCCGGCCCTGGCGCAGGACACCGACAGCGGCTTGTCCAACATCCTGCAGACGGCCGAGAACGATAGCCACGGAAAGTATCTCGTCACGGCAGGCGGCAACCCGCTCTATGTCTTCAGCGCCGACCAGCCGCGCTCGGCCGGGACCGAGGCCGAGAGCCGCTGCGTCGAGAATTGCGCGAAGGAATGGCCGCCCCTGATCTCGGACGCCGGCGCGGTGGCCAGTCCGGACATCAATCCGGACCTGATCTCGAAGGCGGAACGGGAGGATGGATCCTCGCAGGTTCTGTTCGCCGGACGGCCTCTGTATGTTCACTCGGGAGACGGAGCAGCCGAGGCCCCGGCCGGCCATGGCACGAAAGCGTTCGGCGGCGTCTGGCAACTCGTCGCCCCCGACGGCACGCCAATTCAGCCGAGCGGGTGAGCGGCGCTCCATTGCCGACCCTTCCCGCACCCTCGGCCCTCGTACAGACCTGCGCGCCGGCGAGCGTCCATGCGGCCCTGCGGCGCGGCTTGCGGCACGCCCAAACCCGACTATCCTCGCCTCTGAACGATCGGAGCGCGCGAGGAAGAGATGCAACATCGCCGGATCGGCTCGCTGACGGTCTCCCTGGTGGGGCTGGGCTGCAACAATTTCGGCCGCCGCATCGATGAGCGGCGGACCGCCGAGGTCGTCGCCGCGGCGCTGGACAGCGGGATCAATTTCTTCGACACGGCCGACATGTATGGCGACACCCTGAGCGAACAGTATCTCGGACGCGCGCTCGCCGGCCGCCGCAAGGACGCCGTGATCGCGACCAAGTTCGGGTGGGCCTTGGATGAGGAGCGCAAGGGCGGCGCCAGTCCGGCCTATGTGCGCCGCGCGGCGGAGGACAGCTTGCGCCGCCTGGGCAGCGACCATATCGACCTCTATCAGCTGCATAAGCCGGACCCGACGGTGCCGATCGCGGACACGCTCGCGGAACTGGACGAGCTGGTCAAAGCCGGCAAGGTGCGGGAGATCGGCTGCTCGAACTTCTCGGCCGCGCAACTGCGCGAGGCGGAGGCCGCGGTGCGGGCCGGGGCGGCGCGTTTCGTCAGCGTACAGAATGAATACAGCCTGCTGAAGCGCGAGCCCGAGCAGGAGGTCCTGCCCGAATGCGAGAGGCTGGGCATCGCCTTCCTCCCCTATTTCCCACTCGCGAGCGGACTGCTCAGCGGCAAGTACCGCTTCGGCCGGCCGGCGCCCTCCGGCAGCCGCATCACCCCCGACGGGCGCTACGCGGACTGGCTTGCGGAGCCGATGCTGCGCCGGGTCGAAGCGCTGATCGCCTTCGCCGAGACGCGGGGTCGGACCATCCTGGAGCTGGCATTCTCCTGGTTCGCGGCCCGAAAGCCGGTGGCCTCGGTCATCGCCGGCGCGACCTCGCCCGAGCAGGTGCGCGCGAACGCCGCCGCTGCCGAGTGGCGGCTGACCGCCGAGGAGCTTGCGCAGGTCGACCGGATTCTCGCGCAAGCAGACTGAAGCTACATCCAGCCGGATCGAGATATCTCATGCGCAGAGAGGGTGCAGCGTTCCTCGCGCAATCTCCTGGCGATCCTCGAGGTCGCGGGGATGGGTCCCGACAATCTGGTCAAGGTCACCCATTTCCTGGCGCGGCCCTCGGACCTGCCGGCCTATCGGGAGGTGCGGGCGCAGATCGCGGGCGACGCGCGCCCCGCTCCCATGCTCGTCTTCGCGCCCGCCCTCGCCGATCCCAGGTGGCTGGTCGAGATCGAGGCGATGGCCGCCCAGCCCTGACACGAGGTGACAGGGAAGGGCTTGGCTGCCAACCTGACGGTGACAATCTTCTGCTGAAGCCTCTTTCGCCAGCCGGGGGAATGCACAGCATGGCCAAGGACCGCCGCATCCCGCTCGTCACGCTGCTCGGATTCCAGATTCGCTTCGATCTGACCTGGCTGATCCTGGTCGCGCTGGTGGTCTGGAGCCTCAGCGCGGGCTATTTCCCCGCCTCCTATGCCGATCTGCCCACCTCGACCTATGTCTGGATGGGGATCGTCGGGGCGATCGGGCTCTTCGCCTCCATCGTTCTGCACGAGGTGGCCCATTCCTGGGTCGGCCGGCGGCTCGGGATGCAGATCCACGGCATCACCTTGTTCGTCTTCGGCGGCGCGGCGGAGCTGGCCGACGAGCCGAAATCGGCGCGGACCGAGTTCCTGATGGCGGCCGCCGGGCCGCTGGCCAGCATCCTATTAGCCATCCTCTTCCAGCTCCTCGCAATGGCGCTGGAGGGCATTCAGGGACCGACGCCGATCTCGGGCGTGCTCCATTACCTCGCCGGGATCAATCTCATCCTGGCCGTCTTCAACCTCTTGCCGGCTTTTCCGCTGGATGGCGGGCGCATCCTCCGGGCGGCGCTTTGGGCCTGGGGCGGCAGCATGGTCTGGGCGACGCGCGTCGCGGCCGCCATCGGCGGCATCATCGGGCTGGGACTGATCGTCCTCGGCATCGTCAGTGTGATCGGCGGCAATGTCGTGGGTGGGATGTGGTCGTTCCTCATCGGCCTGTTCATCCGCTCGGCCGCTTCCGCCTCGCAGCAGCAGATGGTCGCCCGGCACATGCTCCAGGACATCTCGGTTGCCCGGCTCATGGTGCGCGAACCCGTCACCGTCGCCCCCGATGCGACGGTCGCGCGCGCGGTCGAGCTGTTCCTGGCGAACAACCTGAAATTCCTCCCAGTGGTCGCGGGAGGCCGCGCGCTGGGCCATGTCGGCCTGAAGGAGGTGAAGGCGCTGCCCTCGGCCGAGCGCATGGCGCGGCCCATCAGGGAGGTCATGACTCCGCTCGCGCCGGACAGCAGCATCTCTCCCCGCGCCGATGCCGCGGCGGCGCTGGCGCAGATGCAGCGCACGGGGCTGACGCGGTTGCTCGTCGTGGAGGATGGACGGCTCGCGGGGGTGATCTGCCTCAAGGACCTGTTGGACCAGCTGACGCTGAGGTCGGAGCTGGACCTCAATCCGGAACCGGCGCGGCCCCGGTAAGCGTCACGTGGCCGCCCGCGCGACCGGCTGGCTCTGGCCGGTCACCTCCAGCACCGTGCCCCCGATCACCAGCACGGATCCCAGGATCTCGCGCCAGCCGAACGGCTCGTCCGTGAGGACCGCGGCGGAGGAGATGCCGATCACCGCCTCGAGCGCGAAGATCAGGCAGACCCGCGCAGGCGGCAGGAAACGCGCGCTCCAGACCGCCAGCCAATTGATCGGCACCAGCATCAGCGCGGCGACCGCGAAGGCGCCGCCCACAACGACCGGCGTGAGCGGCGGCTTCGCACCGGCCACCTCGCCCGGCAGCATAAGCAGCAAAAGGCCCGCGACGATCAGGCCCCCGGTCATCGCGGCGACCGTCTGGTCCTGCGAGCCGACATCCTGCTGCATCAGCACGCGCAAGGCCGCATACGCCCACATCATCCCGGAGATGAGCGCCAGCCAATCGCCCGCGTTGCGCGGCCAGGGCCAGCCGTGCCCGAAGCCGAGGATGACCATCAGGCCGCCGATGCACATGACGATCGCGCCGACCCGCGCGGCCGTGAGCCGCTCCCCGAGGAATAGAATCCCGAGGAGCGCTCCCCAAATCGGCGCCATGTAGAACAAGAGCAGCGTGCGAACGACGTCGGTCAGCAGCAGGCTGGCGGCATAGGTGGCATAAGCCCCGCCATTGCAGATCCCGGTGATCAGCACGGCGCCCCAGCCCGTCTCCCGCTTCTTCCGGGGGAGGGCCAGCGCGAGCGGCACCATCACCAGCAGGCCGCTGCTGAACAGGAACAGCCCGACCCAGCCGCTCTGCAACCCTTGCTGCTCGAGCTGGCGCAGGGGAATCCAGATCAGCCCCGACATGAAGGCCGACAGCGTGATGGCCAGGCTCGGCCAAAGCTGCGTTTTGGGAGTCGCCACGAAGCGGCTCAGATCGCGAGCACGATCTTGCCGACGGCCTTGCCGCTTTCCAGGTACCGGTGCGCCTCGGCCGCGTCGTTGAGCGGGAAGACGCGATCCACCACGACGCGCAGGCGCTTCTGTGCGAGCCAGCCGATCGCCTCGGCCACATGCTCGGCCTGCCTGCGCAAGCGCTCTGCCAGCCTGAGCCACATCGGCGTCAGCATCATCACGTTGTGCAGCGTCAGGTTCATATTGTAGGCGGTGGTGTCGGCGTCATCGCCGGGCGTGCCCATCAGCGTGGCGATCCGCCCATAAGGAGCCATGGCGCGGAAGGTCTTCTGCAGCGTCTCGGCCCCGACATTGTCGAGCGCCACGTCCAGCCCGCGTCCGCCGGTCCAGGCGCGCGCGGCCTCGGCGAAGTCCTCCTTCCTGTAAAGGATGGTCCGCTCCGCTCCAAGCTCGGCGGCAAGGCGCGACTTCGCTTCGCTGCTGACGGTGGTCGCGACGCGGCCGCCGAGGATGCGCGCGATCTGAATGCCGATATGGCCCGTCCCGCCCGCGCCTGCATGGATCAGCGCGTATTCGCCCCGCTTGAGACCCGTGCGGTCCTGAAGAGCCTCTATCAAGGTGATCGCGACCAAAGGCATCGCCGCGGCCTCGGTGATCTCCACGCCGGCCGGCATCTTGACGAGCTGCGCCTCGGGCACCACGGAGAATTCGGCATAGGTGCCGTAATCGCCGCCGATGCCGCCGTTGCAGAAGCAGACCCGGTCGCCCGGCTTCACCTGCGTGACACCGGCTCCGACCGCCTCCACGGTTCCCGCCCCGTCATGGCCCAGCACGAGCGGCGCGTCCGTTTTCAGATACCCGCCCAACTGGCGGAAGAAGCCGTCCGCCGGATTGAGCGCGGCCGCCTGCAGCCGCACCAGCACGTCCTTGGCCCCGCGCGGCCAGGGAAGCGGCACGCTGCGCTGCTCCAGCACCTCGGGCCCGCCAAGCGCCGTCGCCACGATCGCCTTCATGGAGGTCATGGTCCCTCTCCTCTTGTTCGATTTATCGGAGCTTGCGGACGTGGCGGGCGTACCAGAGCATCACCAGCACGAGCGACAGGAACACCGCGGCCGCGAGCACGACCGCCGCAACCGCCAGGCGCGGCGTGCCGGCCGAGCGCAGCGAGAGCCACATCAGCACCGGCAGGGTCTGGGTGTCGCGGGTGGTGAGGAACAGCGCCATCACGAACTCGTTCAGCGAGATCACGAATGAGAACAGCGCGCCGGAGATGACGCCGGTCGAGACCATCGGCAGCGTCACCTCGAAGAAGGTGCGCACAGGGCCCCCGCCGAGATCGTACGCCGCCTCGACCAGCCGCTCGTCGAAGGTCTTGAAGGTCGCCTCCATGACCATGAAGGTGAGCGGCATCGCCCACAGGCAGTGCGCCACCACGACCAGGGCCTTGCCGCCATAAAGCTGCAGCCCGAACAGCTCGACCCCGCCAAAGGCGATCGCGATGCCGAGGCCGAGCACGATCCCGGGCATGAAGAGCGGCAGCATGACCAGGAAATAGAAGGCGCCCTTGAGCGGGAAACGCAGGCGCGTGAAAGCGTAGGCTGCGATCGTGCCGAACACGGTCGAAACCAGCGTCGTATAGGCGGCGATCTCCAGGCTGTTCCGCAGCGCCTGTGTCCATTGCGAGCTGCTGAAGAAATCGAGGTACCAGCGCAGCGACCAGGCGCGGATCGGGAAGCGGATCAGGCTGGCGTCGTTGAAGGACATCACGGCCGTTACCGCCACCGGCACCGCGATGAAGAGCACGATCAATGTGACGAGCGCCGCATGAAGCCAACGGAACAGGTCCGACTGGCTGAAGGGCCAGACCATGCGCGACGAGGGGCGGAGGACTCCTTCAGACATGGTGCGTCACGTCGCGGCCCGTGAGCCGCCGCGTCAGCGCCATCGAGCCCAGGACCAGGAGGATGAGCACCATCGCCAGTGCCGACGCGAAGGGCCAATCGCGCCAAGTGTTCATCTGCTGATAAATCTCCAGGCCGATGGTCCAGAGCGAATCCGGCCCGAGGGCAATCGGCGTCGCGTAGGTCCCGATGGTCCAGACGAAGGCCTGGCTGAAGGCGACGACGATGCCGCTGCGCGTCAGCGGGAACAGCACCTCGGCGAAGGTCTTCAGTGGCGGGGCGCCTAGATCGCTCGCCGCTTCCAATACGCGGCGGTCGATCCCGTCGAAGATGCTGAGCAGGATGAAGATTCCGAATGGCAGCGAGATGTAGGTCAGCCCGACGATGGCGGCGAAGACCGTGTACATCAGGCTGATCTTGTCCTCGATCAGCCCGAGCTGCAGCAGCGTGATCGACAGCACCCCGTTGTTCGGGAAGAACATCCACCAGCCGAAGATGATGGAGATCTCCGAGATCAGCAGCGGACAGAGCGCAATCGCGAGGAAGACCAGCTTGTGCCAGCCGCGCTGGAGCCAGAGATAGAGGGCGAAGATATAGGCGAAGACCACCGTGACGGCCGCCGTGACCAGCGCCAGAAGGAAGGTCTTGCCCAATGAGAAGAGATAGATCGGCTCGGTCAGCAGCCGCAGATAATTGGCGAAGGTCCAGGCTTCCGAATAGCTTTGGCCGCCTTCATGCGCATTGAAGCTCATCCGCAGCATGTAGATGGCCGGCAGCGCGAAGAAGATCGTGACCAGGGCCAACGCCGGGACTAGCAGAGCGAACTGCCCCAGCCGCCCGTCCACCCTCAGCCGCGCAGGCCGCGCCTCCGATAAGGTGACGGCCGTCATTGAAAGACCGTCATGTCGCGGCTGGACCAGCCGAGCAGGACCTGATCGCCGGGCCCGAACGGAGCCATCCCAGCATGGTCCACGAAGAGGCCGACGCCTCCCACATCGACATGGTAGCGATAGACGTCGCCCAGATACTCGAAAAAGGTGATCCGCCCGAGGATGCGATTCTCGCAGACTTCAGCCTCGGAGCCGATACGCAGCTGCTTCGGCCGAACATAGAGGCGGTGCGCGCCCTCGGGCAGCGGCCGCGCGAGCGAGAGATCGATCGGCCGTCCGTCCGGAGCGCGCAAGGCGCCGTTCACCGTCAGCGGCAGGCAGCAGGATTCGCCGATGAAGACATAGACGAACTCGTTGGCCGGCCGGTTGAAGATGTTCTCCGGCCGGTCGATCTGCTCGATCCGCCCGGCATTCATCACCGCGACCCGGTCCGACATCGCCATGGCTTCGGACTGGTCGTGGGTCACATAGATCGCCGTGAAGCCGAGCTCCTCATGCAGCCCCTTGATCTCGCCGCGCAGCTGCAGGCGCAGGCTGAGATCGAGCGCGGAGAGCGGCTCGTCGAAGAGGACGATCGCGGGCTCGACAACGAGGGCGCGCGCGAGCGCGACCCGCTGTTTCTGCCCGCCCGAAAGCTGCGCCGGGTACCGATCCTCGAAGCCGCCGAGCCGCACGACCTCGAGCGCGCGCTTCAGGCGCGGCCCGATCTCGCCCGCCGGGACCCCGCGCATGCGCAGGCCGAAGGCGATGTTCTCCGCCACAGTCTTGTGCGGGAACAGCGCGCCCGATTGAAACACCGTCGCAGTGTCGCGGCGATAGGGCGGCAGCCGGTCGACCCGCTGCCCCTTGATCCGGATCTCGCCGCTGTCCGGCTGCTCGAAGCCGCCGATCAGCCGCTGGGTTGTGGTCTTGCCCGAGCCCGAGGGCCCGAGCAGGGTCAGGAACTCGCCCTGCGCAACGCTGAAGGAGACGTCGTCGACGGCGACGACGCCTCCGAAGCGTTTGCTCAGATGCACCAGTTCGAGTGCCGGCGACATCGCCTCTACACGGGACCTGGATGGGAGCCGAAGCTCAGGAGGAGGTCTTCAGCACCGCTTCCTTCCAGCGCTTGTCGATGGCCTCCCAGTTCGGCAGGAGCTGCGCCCATCCCTCCATCGTAATCACCTGGAACATGCGGTGATAGTCCTCATTGCTGGCGGGATACCCCTTCCAGTGCGAAGGCACCGCGACGTCCTTGCGGGCCATGAAGATCGAGGAGTTCGCCAGCACCCGGTCCTGCGTCTCCTTCTCGAGCAGATAGTTCATGAACAGGTCCGCAAGTTCGGAGTGATGGGTGCCGCGGATCTTGAAGTACCAGTCGGCCCAGGCGGCGACGCCCTCGGTCGGGACGGTGAGGTCGAACTCGTCGGGCGCCTGCTGCAGGAAGGTGTAGCCGTCGCTCGAATAGCTCATCGCCACGAGCGCCTCTTCCTGGAGCATGATGTTCGCCTGCTCGGCGCCATCCTTGTACCACTTGGCGATCTTCAGCTTCTCGATCTCCTCGATCAGCTTGGTGGTCTTGTCGGGCCAGGTCCACACATCGGAGATGCCGGTGCCATAGGTCAGGGCGGGCACCGACAGCGTGTACCAGAAGGCGTTGGAGTCCATCGTGACCTTGCCCTTGAAGCGCTCGTCCCAGAGCGACTTCCAGGAATTCTCGACACCGCCCGCGCGCTTATTGGCCAGCAGCATGGTCGTGCCGCCGCCGAACGGCACGCCGAACGCAGTTGCCGTCTGCGGTCGGGTCTCGAAGAACCAGGGATAGACCGTAGAGAGGTTCGGGATCTTGGAATCGTCGCGCTTGACGTAGACGTTCTCGGCCAGCCCGGTGGAGCCGATGAACTCCTCGGCGACGATGATGTCATAGGGCGGGTTGTCGGCGGGCGCGGCGACGATCTGGTTGATCATCTGGTCCCAGCCGCCGACCGTCTCGGCTTTGGTGCCGTATTTTGCGTTGAACGGATCGATCACGTGCTCGCGGAAGACCAGCTCGTAGTTGCCGGACCAGGACACCACGATCAGCTGCTCGCCCTCGAACGCCGCCTTGGCCGAGCTGATCGGCGCCTTGCCGATGATCGCCGGGAATCCGACCGCGGCCGCGCCTGCGAGGGCGCCCTTGCCTGCCGTGGCAAGGAGCCGACGGCGTGATAGGCTCTGCTTGCCAGTGCCGGAGCCCGTTTTCTTTTGTGTCATCGTTCGCGTTCCCTCCAATAAGCCGGGGCTGGACTTCGCCGCCCAGCCCCCGGCGTGAATGTCAAAAGCTCGCCGGCGCGCAGGCCGGCGGCGTCAGCCGACCGCGGCCATCACCTGCCGGTGGAAGCCGGCCACGGCGTGTTCGCTGAGGCCCGTCTTCTCGCGGTCCACCATGAGAACGCCGCCGCGATATCCCGGCGAGCGAAGGCCGCGCTGCACGCGCTCGACGAGGTCGTTGTCCTCCGGCCCGAGCACGTATGAGAAGAAGTGCACGCCCTTCTTGGTGTCCTCGTCGACCGAGCCGTCCTTGGTGAAATAGGCCATCATCTCGGCCGTCCCCTCGGGCCCGTCCGGCGGCAGGGTGAAGACCACCAGGGAGTCCGCTCCCGGAAAGAAGACGAAACCGATGTCCGGGAACAGGTGGACCGACACGAACTCGTTCGAGCCGCCCATCTTGCGCTCGTTGTCGTAGGGGTAGGCGCTGTTCTGCTTTGGGCCCGCCGGGGCGATATGCGAGGACCAGAGATAATCGTACTTGCCGCCCGAATGCGGCGTCACCGCGAAGTGCCGGCAGTCGACCAGGTCGGTAAAGGCCTTATGGGCCGGCCCCGAGAGCGCCAGATGGTAGCTCTCGATGAAATTGTCGACGACGGTCTTCCAGTTGCACTTGACCGCCCAGTCGGTGCGGTCGGCGAGCTTCAGGGTCTCCACCTCCGGGCAGAGCTTGCGGATCAGCGCCTCGAGATCGGACGCCATGATCTTCAGCGATTCCGCTTCCTGGTCGAGATTGACGAAGACGAAGCCGCACCAGACTTCGCAGCGCACGGTCGACAGTCCGAAATGCTCCTTCTCGAAGCCGGGCACGTTGTCGGCGTTCACGGCCGAGCGCAGGCAGCCGCTATGGTCGTAGGACCAGGAATGATACGGGCAGGTGATGAAGCCCTTCACGGTGCCTCGGCCCTGGAGCAGCTCCGCAGCGCGGTGCTGGCACACATTATAGAAGGCGCGGATCTGACCGTCCCTTCCCCGAAGGACGAAGAGGTTCTGGTCGGCGACCGTGATCGTCATGTAGTCGCCGGCGTTCGGCAGCTCGTTCTGATGGCAGACATAGCGCCAGGTTCTGGCGAAGATCTGCCGCTTCTCGCGCTCATAAAGATCCCGGTCGAAGTAGTATTCGCGCGGCAGCGGCCGGTGGATGGTCTCGCCGTCCTTGCCCTTCAGCGTCATGGTGGTGCCGTTCCCGTCCATCGTCGGGATCTCCTCCTGACTAGCCATCCAGCAGACTTTATCCTCATACAAATTTTTGGATAGACAATCAAGTATTCTGAATCGTATGGTCCGGCGAGGCTCGGCCATCCCACGCCGAGGCCGTGCGCAACGGGTGCCTGGCCATGCAGCTCAGCCGCGACGACCTCCTCAAGGCCTATCGCCTGATGCGGACGATCCGGGTGTTCGAGGAGCGCGTCCATGACGAGTTCGAGGCGGGCCGCATCCCGGGATTCGTCCATCTCTATGCCGGCCAGGAGGCCTCGGCGGTCGGCGTCTGCCTGAACCTCACGGATGCCGATTTCATCGGCGGCACGCATCGCGGTCACGGCCATGCGATCGCGAAGGGCTGCGAGATCGGCCCGATGATGCTGGAGCTGTTCGCCCGCAAGGACGGCCTCTGCCAGGGCAAGGGCGGCTCCATGCATATCGCCGATTTCGACAAGGGCATGATGGGCGCCAACTCGATTGTCGGCGCGGCGGTGCCGCTCGCGGTGGGCGCGGCGCTGGCGTCCAAGACCCTGCGCCGCGGCTCGGTCGCGGTGCCCTTCTGCGGCGACGGCGGCGCCAATCAGGGCGGAGTGCTGGAGAGCCTCAATCTTGCCTCGGTCTGGAAGCTGCCCGTGGTCTTCGCCTTCGAGGACAACGGCTATGCCGAGACCACCGCGTCGAGCTGGTCCATCGCCTGCAAGGACATCGTCAATCGCGCCGCGGCCTTCGGCATGCCGGGCGTCCAGGTCGATGGCTTCGACTTCTTCGCCGTGCACGAGGCCGCGAGCCAGGCCATCGTGCGGGCGCGCGCCGGCGAAGGGCCGACCTTGCTCGACATCAAGACCGGGCGCTTCTACGGCCATCACGAGGGCGACAGCCAGACCTATCGCGGCAAGGACGAGGTGCAGCGCCTGCGCGGCGACAAGGATTGCCTGAGCATCTTCCGCAAGAAGGTCATGGACGCGGCGCTGCTCGAAAAGAAGCAGCTCGACGCCATCGACGGCGAGGTCGAGGGTCTCATCGAGGACTCGGTCAAGGCGGCGCTGCGCTCGCCCGCTCCGCCGCCAGAGGCGCTGCATCAGAACGTTTACGTGTCCTACTAGGAGGGCGGGCCATGGCGCGGATCCTGACCATGCGCAAGGCGCTGAGCGAAGCCTTCCGGCAGGTGATGGAGGAAGACCCGACCGTCATCATGATGGGCGAGGACATCGCCGGCGGCATGGGCGCGCCCGGCGAGCAGGACGCCTGGGGCGGCGATCTGGGCATCACCAAGGGGCTCATCGGCCGCTTCGGGCCCGAGCGCGTGCTCGACACGCCGATCAGCGAGACGGCCTATCTCGGCGCCGCGGTGGGCGCCGCCACGGCGGGCTTGAGGCCGATCGCCGAGCTGATGTTCGTCGATTTCATGGGCGTGTGCTTCGACCCGCTGCTGAACCAGGCCGCGAAGTTCCGCTACATGTTCGGCGGCAAGACCAAGACGCCGCTGGTCGTGCGGACGCAGATCGGCGCGGGCTTCCGCGCCGGCGCCCAGCATTCGCAATGCCTCTATCCCCTCTTCGCGCATATCCCGGGCCTCAAATGCGTCATCCCCTCGACCGCGTATGACGCCAAGGGGCTGATGATCGCCTCGGTGCGCGACGACGATCCGGTGATCTTCTTCGAGCACAAGGTGCTCTACGATTCCGTCAGCGACGAGGTGCCGGAGCGCCCCTACTCGATCCCGCTGGGCGAGGCCAACATCGTCGCGGAAGGCGACGACGTGACGGTGGTGGCGCTCGGCCGCATGGTGCATTTCGCCAGGACCGCGGCCCGGCAGCTTGCCGAGGAGCGCATCTCCTGCGAGATCATCGACCCGCGCACCATCTCGCCCCTGGATGAGGACACGATTCTGGAATCCGTCGCAAACACCGGACGGCTGGTCGTGGTGGACGAGGCCTATCCGCGTTGCGGCTTCGCCGCCGACATCGCCTCGATCGTGGCGGAGAAGGCGTTCCGCGACCTTAAGGCGCCGATCCGCAAGGTGACGCCGCCGCACACGCCGGTTCCCTTCGCGCCCGAGCTGGAGGATGCCTGGCTGCCCAGCCCCGAGAAGATAGCGGCGGCCGTCCGCGAGAGCGTCAAGGCATGACCGGCGCCGTCCACGCGATCGCCATGCCGAAATGGGGCATGGCCATGGACGAAGGCACCGTCACCGGCTGGCTGGTGCGGGAGGGCGCTCCCGTGACGCCCGGCCAGGAGATCGTCGAGGTCGAAAGCACCAAGGCGGCGAGCGCGCTGGAGGCGCGCGAGGCCGGCGTGCTGCGTCGGCAGGTCGCCGCCGTCGGCGAGGTGGTGCCGGTCGGCGGGTTGGTCGGCGTGATCGCCGACGCCGATGTGCCCGATGCCGAGATCGACGCCTTCATCGCCCGGCACGCGAAGCAAGCCGCAGAGACCGGGGACGCCGCTGCCCCTCAGCCGCGCCGGGTGCAGGCTGGCGAGCGCTGGCTCAACATTCTGGAGGCCGGCACTGGCGAACCGCCGGTCCTGCTGATCCACGGCTTCGGCGGCAATCTGGAGAGCTGGTCCGATCTGCAGTCGCGGCTGGCGGAGAATTGGCGCGTCATCGCCTTCGATCTGCCTGGCCATGGCGACAGCGACGCGACCGGTGAGGATTGGAGCCTCTCCGCGCTCGCCGCCTCCGGGCGCGAGCTCATGGACGCGCTCGGCATCGAGAAGGCGCATCTGGTCGCGCATTCGCTTGGAGGCGCGGTGGCGATCGCGCTGGCCAAGGCCGCCCCGCAGCGGGTCACCTCGCTGACCTTGATCGGAAGCGCCGGCCTGGGGCCGGACATCGACGGCGCCTATATCGAGGGCTTCCTCGCGGCGAAGCGGCGCAAGGATCTGAAGCCGGTCATCGCCCGCCTCTTCTCCGACGAGCGGTTCGTGACCGAGCCGCTGCTCGAACAGCTGATCCGCATGAAACGCATCGACGGCGTCGAGCCGGCGCTGCGCCGGATTGCGGCCGCGGCCTTTCCGGGAGGGCGGCAGGCCCTCGACCTCCGTTCCGCCGTCTCCGCGCTCCCCATGCCCGTTCGACTGATCTGGGGCGATGCCGACGGCATCATCCCGGCCGCGCACGCGGAGGGCCTGGGCCGCGGCACCATCCTGACAGGAGCGGGTCACATGGCGCATGTGGAGCGGCCGGCGGAGGTCGCCGAGTTGGTCCGCGAACTGGTCGCGGAGGCCGAGCGCGCGCCGGCCCTGGTGCGCCCATGAAGCCGATCCACTGCATGATCATGGTCTCGGACCTGGAGCGGTCCGCGGGCTTTTACGAGGCGGTGCTCGGCTGCCGCGTGGTGGATCGCCACCGCTATCCCGGCCACGAGCTGGTCTATATGCGTGGCTCCGAGGGGGGCTTCGAGATCGAGCTGATCGAGGCCGAGAAGCCGGAAGCGAGCCCGCGCGTGGAGACGCCGCTCTGGCACCTCGCCTTCGGCCTCGACGACCTGGACGCGGAATACCGCCGGCTTCAGGGCATGGGCGTGCGCCTCGATCCGATCGACGACTATTTTGCGAACGGCGCCGTTCAGACGCGTTTCTTCTATCTCTACGACCCGGACGGAAACCAGATCGAGTTCCTGGAGGCGCGCGGCCGCTACGCGCGCCCGAAAGCCTGACGTTAGGAGGCCTCGCCCATGGCAACGCTCACCCTCGACAAGGACAGCTTCGCCTCGGGATTCACCGACGATCCGGGCCGTTCCTTCACGCCGGACGGGCCCTATTTCTACAGCCCGCGCATCTACGAAGCCGAGCAGCGCTCGGTCTTCTTCAAGACCTGGCTCTTCTTCTGCCATGAATCCGAGCTGCCCAATCCCGGCGACTACCGCGTCGGCGAAGTGGCCGGGCAATCGATCTTTCTCTTGCGCGGCCAGGACGGTCAGCTGCGCGGCTTCTTCAATGTGTGCCGCCACCGTGCCTCGCAGCTGCTGCAGGGGAAAGGCACGCTGAAGGGCGCGATCCGTTGCCCCTACCACTCTTGGACCTACGATTCGACCGGCCGCTTGCGGCATGCGCCGCACTGCGAGTCCGTGGCCGGCTTTCAGAAGGAAGCGATCTCTCTGGCGCAGATCCGGCTGGAGGTCATCGGCGGCTTCGTCTTCGTCAACCTCGATCCGAACGCCAAGCCGCTCGATGAGGACGTGCCCGGATTCCGCAAGGCGCTGCTGGCGATGTGCCCGGAGGCGGCGCGCCTGAAATTCGCGACGGTGCAGCATTTCGACATCCAGGCGAACTGGAAGGTGGTCGTCGAGAACTTCCTCGAGAACTACCACTCCTTCTATTCCGGCCGCGCGCATGCGCAGCTCTCGGACATCATCGATCAGGAGAGCTACCGGATCGCCGCCGAAGGCAAGCGCATCGAGTTCCGCGGCAACGGCGGGCCGCAGGAGAAGATTCCCTACCGCATGCTGCCCAAGCGCTCCTTCAGCGGCCGGCCCGAAGGCTTCCAGATCCTGTTCCTATGGCCCTGCGCGGCGTTCCTGATGCTGCCGGGAGCCGACGTGCTGCTCGTCTTCCTGATGAACCCCGCCGGGCCGGAGCGGACCTCCGAGCCCCTCCTCTACTACACGCTCGACGGCAAGCTCGACCCGGTGACCAAGTCGGCGGTGGACTGGTTCAACGACGTGCTCGGGCCGGAGGATGTGGAGCTGGTCGAGAATGTGCAGCGGGGCCTGCACTCGCTGGCCTACAAGAACGGGCGGCTGATGTCCGACCCCGAGGGTTCGAGCGTCTGGGGCGAGCACATCCTGCATCACTTCAACCGGCTCGTGATCGAGGCGATCACCCGCGGATAGGCCGGTCCCCGCTCAAAAGCCGATCCGACGCGCGAGGCGCCGCAGGTCCTCCACCAGCTCGTCGGGAGTTTCCAGCGCCGCGAAATGCGCGCCGCGCGCGGGTCGCGTCCACTGCACGATGTTGTAGTGCCGCTCGAGCAGGCTGCGCGGCGGCCATGGATAGACCGGGTCGTTCGGCAGCGCGAAGATGCCGACCGGCCGCTCGACGCGGCGCCCTTCCGGAAGCGAGCGTGCCTCCAGCATGTAGCCCGGATAGATCCAGAGCGCGCTGGTGACCGTGTCCGTGAAAAGATGAATGGCGATGTTCGCCAGAAGCCGGTCGCGCCCGAGCATGGCTTCGACAGCGCGCGCGTCGGGCGCGTCGATCCAGCGGACGAACTTGTCCAGCATCCACGCCATCGCGCCGACCGGCGAATCCGCCAGCGCCAGTCCCAGCGTCTGCGTCTCCTCCGTCTGCATCAGCGCATAAAGCCCAAGCTGCGCGAGCCGGCGATCTGAGTCCTGCTGCCAGGTCCGCTCCTCGGCCGGGGCCTCCGGGCCAAGCGGCTCGTTGCCGGCAAGCCCGCGCATCGCGAGATGAATTCCGCGGCACGCATGCGCATCGTCGAAGCCGAGCCAGACCGATATCTCGGCGCCCCAGTCGCCGCCATGCACGATGTAATCCTCATAGCCCAGCGCCCGGATGAGCCGCGCGATCGCCGCGGCCGCGGCGCGCGGACCTTCAGGCGCGCTGAGCCGGTCCGAGAAGCCATAGCCCGGGAGCGACGGCACGATCACGTCGAATCCATCCGCGGGATCGCCGCCATGGCGCTCAGGCCAGACCAGCGGCTCGATCACCCGCTCCATCTCGATGAAGCTGCCGGGCCAGCCATGGACGAGGACCAGAGCGCGACGGCCCTCGACGCCGCGCCGCTGATGGACCGCATGCAGGCGCTTGGGCCCGGCCTGGACCAGAACTTGAGGGAAGCGGTTGAGGCGTTGCTCCTCTCTGCGCCAATCCCATCCATGCAGCCATTGATCGCAGAGCTCGCGCAGATAGGAGGTGGCGGGCCCGTAGCGCCAACCAACCGCCTCATCCGCAGCGGCGGCATGCCAGGGATACCCAAGGATGCGCTCGCGCAGCTGGCGAAGCTTATCTTCGGGCACGGCGATCCGGAATGGCTCCACAACCACGGCTTCTCCCCCGCTCATGCGAAGATCTCCCCGAGCGCGGTGAACAGAAATCGGCCCTGCGGATCCAGCTCTCTGCGCACCCTGCGGAACGACGGCAGCTCCGGATAGAGCCGCTCGGCCTCGGCCCGGCCGAGGCGGTTGATCTTGCCCCAATGCGCACGCCCGCCGAGCCGCTTCAGCAGCGCCTCGGCCGAGTCCAGGAACGCGCCATGCTCCGTCGTCGGATCGGCCGAGATCGACACGGTGATGTTCTCGGCATGCCGGAACGGGCTGAGCCACGCATCGTCGCCGCGCACCCAGCGGATCTCGATCGGAAAGTCCTGGTGCGGATAGCGGCGAAACAGCGCGACCGCCTCTGTCAGCGCCGGCATGCTCGCTCCAACATCGAGCGCATACTCGATCTCGCGAAAGTTCGGCTCGTATTCGGCCGGGAACAGCCGATGGCTGCGCCCGCTCGCCTCCAGAAGCACCGAACCCGCGGGATCAATGGGCTCTTCGGCCGGATGCAGCAGGCGGACGAGACAGTCGTGAGCCTGTTCGTTCGGCGCCGGCAGCCCGAAAAGCGCCGCCGAGCCGGCCCGCGGCAGCCAATAGAGCGTCACATGCCGGTACCGTCCCGCCCATGCGTCGGCCCTGGCGATTGCGGTCTCCAGATCGCAGGACCACCAGACGAGCCTCAGATCGTGCGCGGGCACCACCGCCACCTCGATCTCGGTAACGATGCCGAGCAGCCCCAGCGAGACGCGCGCCGCCACCAGCCGCTCGGGCTCGGACTCGCCGAGTTCGACAACTTCGCCCTGCGGCGTCAGCAGCCGAAATGCGAGGGCCTGCGCCGAGAGGCAGGGCAGCCGGAGTCCCGCGCCGTGCGTTGCCGTCGCCATCGCGCCCGCGACGGTCTGGGCATCGATGTCCCCCTGGTTTGCGAGCGCCATGCCCGCCTCGTCCAGGGCGATGGCCAGCGCGCGGATCGTGGTCCCTGCGCGTACGCGCGCGCGACGTCGCGCCGGATCGAGCCAAACCATGCCGCTGAGGCCGCTCGTGTCGATGAGCATCCCAGAGGTCGCGACGATCGGCGAGAAGGAATGTCCGCCGCCGAAAGCTCGGACCGGAAGGTCGCGCCGGGCGGCCAGTGCCAGGGCGGCCGCCGCTTCGCGCTCGTTGGCCGGGCACAGGATATCGGCGGCTTGGAATCTCTCGTTGCCCAGCCAGTTGCGCCATTCCGTCGCGCTCAAGCAGCTCTCCTCGCTATGAATTGACCGTATGGACAGAAAATTGTATCTGTATCCAATAATTTGTACAGTGCGATAACGGCGCGCACATGACCACCTCCCTCACGATGCAGGCGCGCGAACGCTTGCGGCCCGCCCACCGGTTGGAGCCGCTGTTCCGCCCGCAATCCATCGCGGTGATCGGCGCCTCGCGCCGGCGCGGCAGCACCGGCAACGACGTGCTGCGCGATCAACTCGTGACCGGCTATGGCGGCGCGGTCTACCCGGTCAATCCCCGCTATCGCGAGCTCTACGGCCGGCTCTGTTTTGCCGCCATGGGCGACCTGCCGCATCCCGTCGACCTGGCGGTTCTTGCGGTGCCCAACGCGGCGCTCGAGGGCGCGCTGGCGGACGCCATCCGCCACGGCGCGAGGGCGGCGGTGATCTTCGCCTCCGGGAGCGTTCCGGAGGATCGGGACCCGAAGCTGTCGAGGCGACTGGCGGCGGCCGCGAGAGAAGCGGGCATGGCGCTGCTCGGCCCCAGCGTCATGGGCTTCTACAATCTCGATGCCGGGATTCGCGCATTCTCACTGCACTTCCCGCGGCCCTTGGAAAAAGGGGGCATCGCCTTCATCACGCAGGCGGGCGCTATGATGATGCCCTTCCTCTTCAACGATCCGCGGCTGCGCTACAACCTCGCCGCCTCGACCGGCCTGGAGGTCGGGGTCGACGTCGCCGATGCGATGGACTATGCCCTGGCGCAGCCGACGACGCGGGTCATTGCGCTGGTGCTCGAGACGGTGCGCAGGCCGGGCGCCTTCCTCGCCGCACTGGACAAGGCCGCCGAGCGCGGCATCCCGGTCGTCGCGCTGAAGCTGGGTCGCAGCGAGGCCGCGGCCAAGCTGGCCGTGAGCCATACCGGCGCGATCGCCGGCAACGACAAGGTCTACGACGCGGTGTTCCGCCGCCATGGCGTGCTGCGGGTCCGCGACATGCGCGAGCTGGCGGCCACGGCCTATCTGCTCTCCCACTATCGCGACTTCCCGCCCGGCGGGCTCGCGGCCATCCTGGATTCGGGCGGCGAGCGGGAGCTCCTGATCGACCTTGCCGCGGATATCGGGCTGCCCTTCGCGCAGATCGGGGACGACACGGTCGCGGTGCTGCGCTCCAACCTCGATCACGGGTTGGAGCCGGTCAATCCGCTCGATGCCTGGGGCACCGGCAACAATTACGAGGACGTTGTCTTCAGCTGCCTTGATGCGCTGATGTCCGATCGCGATTCCGCAGCCGGACTGTTCGTGACGGATTTCACCGACGGCATCGACCTGCATGAGGGCTATCTGGAGGTGCT
>JAREAF010000168.1 GCA_029240475.1 Rhodospirillales bacterium
GCAAAAAATATAAAATATCCTTGGTGCTGTATGTTCTTGTCGCGCTGGGTGGAATGGTCTCGTGGCTGGCGATCCTTCAACGCTGGCGGACGGGGCTTTTTCTGCTGATCGGCTACCTGCCCTTCGGCGGCGTGCTGGTGCTGCTGACGAACAGCAACCCATTGATGACCCTCGCCAAGGACGTGCTGTTCATCCTGCCGCTCTATCTCTCCTTCTTCCTGCGGGGCATATCGCTGTCGAGAGGGCAAGTTCCCGCCCCCCTGGCGCTCACGCTGGGGGCGCTGGTGCTCATGGTCGTCGCGCAGATGGCCAATCCCGGCGTCGCATCCCCGCTGATCGCTCTGGTCGGCGCCAAGGTCTGGCTGCTCTACATCCCGCTGCTCTTCGTGACGCAGGCGGCGATCCGGACCGGAGAGGACATGCAGAACCTCCTGCGCGCCATGATCTTCTTCGCGCCCGTCCCGTGCCTTATCGGGCTGGCCCAGTATGTCGGCAGCAGCACCGTCGGCCATGTCGAGACGCTCTCGGCCTTCTATGGCGAGCAGGCCGCCGCGGCGGCCAGCCAGAACTTCTCGGCATTCGAGTATGGGGCGACGCTCTACCGGCTGCCCTCCACCTTCACCTCGGTCGCGCAATATTCCGGCTACCTCCAGGCGACCATCATTCCGGCATACTGCGTCGCCCGCTCCGACATCTCGGCGGCCTGGCGCCGATACGCCTATTTCTTGCTGCCCTTGCTGATCATCGCCGGCCTGCTGTCCGGCGCGCGCTCCGCATTCGTGCTCATTCCGGCGATCCTCGTCTTCATCCTGGTCGCCGACCGGGTGCTCGTGGGGGCGATGACCTGGATCTTCGCCACGCCCACCATCCTGCTGCTCACCCTCACCGTCGCCGGGTTCGACCTCGATCGCCTGTTCGGCGGCATCGGCGAGCTTGCGATCCAGAACGCCAAGGGCGTGACGGGCGGCTTGATCGTGGAGGCGCTCGAGAAATTCCCGCTCGGCACGGGAACCGGGATGAACACCAACGGCGCCCGGCATGTCGCGCCCGGCGGCCACGTCCTGTTCGGATATGAGAGCCATTACGCCAAGACGATCGTGGAGCTGGGAATCCCGGGGCTGCTGGCTGTCACCGGGCTCTATGCGGTCATGATCTGGCGCGGCTGGCAGGTCCGGTATCGCGCGCGCGGCACGCGCTGGACCTCGGTGGCCGCCGCCGCACTGGCCTTCCTGCTGCTGTTCCCGATCCACAGCCTGAAGGGTTGGCCGTTGGATTGGGAGCCAGGGAGCGTCTATTTTTGGATCCTCTGCGGATTCGTCTGCGCGCTGCCCAGGCTCATCGATGCCGAGCGGGCGCCGGCCGGGCCCGCTCATGCGCGTTCCGGCCTGCGCCTGCGCGGCCCTCTCGGCGCGTATCCTCACTTGCTCGCCGGCGCGCGACGGCGGCCCCTGACGCCTCCCGGGTGATCTACGACGAGTGGTTCGCCGGCGCGATTCCCGCCGATTGGGAGAGGGTGGCGAGTTTGCGGATCGAGCGCCGGAACAAGATCCTGCCCTCGGGCGAGATGAGCATCTACGCAACGGGCCCGGATGAGGCTCAGCGGATCGAGGAGGCGCTGGCCTCCTTCGCGCCGACGCTGCCGCCGGGCTCGACCTTGGTGCGCCACGGCCCTCAGCCGGCGGCGGGCACCTTGTCCTTCGACGCGCTCAGCAGCCGTTCGAAATAGTCGATGGTCTTCTTCAGCCCCTCGCGCAGGGGCACCTTCGGCTCCCAGCTCAAGAGGCTGCGCGCCTTGGCGATGTCGGGGCAGCGCTGCATCGGATCGTCCACGGGCAGCGGCCGGTTGACGAGCTTGGATTTCGATCCGGTGAGGTCGATCACCAGTTCGGCGAGCTGCGCGATGGTGAATTCGTGCGGGTTGCCGAGATTGATGGGGCCGGTCACGTCGTCGGGCGCCGTCATCAGACGCACGAAGCCGTCGATCAGGTCGTCGACATAGCAGAAGGCGCGCGTCTGCTGGCCGTCGCCGAACACGGTGATCGGCTGGCCTTTCAGCGCCTGGATCACGAAATTCGACACCACCCGCCCGTCATTGGGATGCATGCGCGGACCATAGGTGTTGAAGATGCGCGCCACGCGAATGTTCAGCTTGTGCTGGCGGTGATAGTCGAAGAACAGGGTCTCGGCGCAGCGCTTGCCCTCGTCGTAGCAGGCGCGCGGCCCGATCGGATTGACGTTGCCGCGGTAATCCTCCGTCTGCGGATGGACCACCGGGTCGCCATAGACCTCGCTGGTCGAGGCCTGGAAGATCTTCGCCTTCACGCGCTTGGCCAGGCCCAGCATGTTGATCGCGCCATGCACGCTGGTCTTCGTCGTCTGCACCGGGTCGAACTGGTAGTGCACGGGCGAGGCCGGGCAGGCGAGGTTGTAGATCTCGTCCACCTCGACATAAAGCGGGAAGGTCACGTCGTGCCGCAGCACCTCGAAATGCGGGTGCCCGAGGAGGTGCACGATGTGGTCCTTGGTGCCGGTGAAGTAATTGTCGACGCAGAGCACGTCGGCTCCGTCCGCCAGCAGCCTCTCGCACAGATGCGATCCGAGAAAGCCTGCGCCGCCGGTCACCAGAACACGCTTGCGAAGCATCTTGCCGTCTCCTCAGTCGATGTCTATTCGCGGGGCTTATCGCCGTTCCGGAATTCCAGGCGCCAGCCCCTTTCCCGGACGCACCAGGCCGCGCAGCCGCTTCAGATTGATCCGCAGCACGCTGAGCGGGTCGGGGCCGAGCAGGAACTCCCGCCGCCACTTACCACAGATTGCGAGCCGCGGCACCTCCGCCCTGCGGTAGGACGCCGCCACCCGGCCGATCTCGCGTTCGGCCCAGGACCGGCCGCGGCTCAACCGCGTCGGCGCGCCCGTCTTGCCCCCCAGCAATTCGATCAGCCGCAGGAAGGCCGCCAGCGCGCGCTCGTAGCCGCCGCAGCGGGCGAGCGCGGCGACGGCGTCCCAATCCAGCCCGGGATGCGCCGCCGCCAGCCTCGTGGCATCGACGACCTTGCGCACCCCCTCGGGGCCGAACCGGTCCTTGGCCATGTTGGTGACGAGGAGGAAGAAAGCGTGCTCGGGCGCGGGAGCCCTCAGCTCCAGCCCGTCGGCTGCGAAGCCCGTTGCGCGGCCGAACACCGCCGCCGTGCTCAAGGAGCGCGAGGCGGGCCAGGCATCGGGCGCGACATGCAGGTCGATCGCGACCTGGCCGTCCGCGGAGACGATCGGCAGGAAGCTGGAATCGGAGATGAAGCCGAACCGGCTGGGGATCGGCAGGGCGGAATAGCCGCTGCGCGCCAGCGCCGCGGCGGCCTTGCCCAGATCTTCCGGGTCGAGCAGCAGATCCACGTCGCCGATGATCCGCGCCTCGGGCCGGCCATAGATCATGTGCGCGAAGGCGAAGCCCTTCATGCAGATGAAGCGCGCGCCGGACCGTTGCACCAGCCGCACCGCCTCGATCTGCCGTTGCCGCAGGAAGCGGCTGTAGAGCCACGCTTTCGCCGCGCGCTCCGGCGCGATCAGAGGGCCCGCTTCCTGCTGAAGGGAGGCCAGGAGATGATCGGCGAGCGCCGGAGACAGGAGATCGGCGATGCGGCCGGCCCAGGCGGCGAGGTCCGCCCGGTCGGAGCCGGCAAGGTCGGGCGAGCCGCCCAGCAGCGCCGTCCAGCCGGCCGCGCCGGCGCGACCTTCCGCGTTGGTAGCCAGCACGGCTTCGGCGCCTGTCACCCCCTGAACCCGCCTCACGTCTGGATGAAGCGGCGCTCGGGCCCATCCAGCACCAGGCAGGTGAGGCGGCCGGTCGCGAAGGCGCCGGTGTCTATCCCGATGCGGTTCGGCCGGACATCGGGATCGTTGGTGATGGTGTGTCCGTGCACGACGATGCGCCCGTGGGTGTCCGAAAAATTCAGGAACTCGTCGCGGATATAGAGAAGGTCTTCGGGCTGCTGGCGCTCGATGGGTACGCCCGGCCGCACACCGGCATGGACGAAGAGGTAATCCCCCTCGACATGATGCAGCGCCAGCCGTCGCAGGAACCGCAGATGCCGCGGCGGCAGGAGCCGCGCCAACTCGGCGCTGAGATTGGCGAAGCGCTCGGCGCCCTCGGGCGGCTTCGCCTGGGCGTTGATGCCGTAGCTGTAGAGGGTCGCGGCGCCGCCATAGTAAAGCCAGGCGGGCCCGATCGAGGGGTCCTCGAGAAAGTCCAGCATGGCCTGTTCGTGGTTGCCGAGAAGGTGGATCTGCTCGAACCCGCTCAGGGGCTCCTCGAGGAGCATGTCGATCACCTGGCGGGACTCCAGGCCCCGATCGACGTAATCGCCCAGATAGACCACGACACGGTGGCGGCTGCGATGGCGCGATGCATCGTCCTGAATCAGGCCGTGCATCTGGGCCAGCAGGTCGGCGCGCCCATGGATGTCGCCGACCACGTAAATCCTGCGCCCGGCGGGCGCCTGCGCGGGCACCGGCCGCGCTCTCCGCTCGGTTTTGAAAAGCCGGAGCACCATGTCTTGCGATCGAAGCTTCGAATGACCCACTGCTAATCTAGCAATGCCCAATGCAGGCGACAGTTCTCATTCCGAAGCATCGGGCCGCCCGAAGGAGACGGTTGAGTCGCCGGCGGGCCCCCGGCGGGCAGTCTGGACCGCGGTCATGTTTCATTAATCATTGTAACCTTGTTGCTCTATATTCGCACGGAGAGCGCATAGACAATAAAAGCTGCCGCCCTCTTTTTGAGAATTCCATGTTGCTGGTCAAGTCATTTCTGCTCCGATATTATGCGCTCGCCTGCTGCAGCCGGGCGAAGGGGTAGGAGGCAGTCCCAACCGAGGGGCTCCAGGGGGAACTTTCTTAGATATGAGTGCGGTCGATCGCGCGGCGCATATCGCCGCCGCGCGTCTGTCGGAACGGCTGCCCGGCGCGGGCAGCGACGTGCAGACCATCCTCTCGGGCATCCTGCGCAGCGCCGATCTCGCGGTCGTGGTCGGCGCCTCGTTCGTCCCTATTGGATCTGGCATGGCAGCCTGGCCCTGCCGAGCTTCTATCTGACGCCCACGCTCCTGGGCGCGCTGCTCGCGGCCAATTTCCTGCACCTGGTGAGGGCATACTCGGCCGAAGCGCTGCGCCGCCCCGCATTGCAGGTGGGCAAGGCGGCGGCGGCCTGGATGGCTGCCTCGGCCGGGCTCGTGGCGATCGCGTATCTGACATCGACCTCCATCATCTATTCGCGCGGCTGGGCGGTGCTTTGGCTGGTGCTGAGCCCGCTGGGCTTCATCCTCGTGCGCGGCTTTGCCGCAGCACGAGTCGCCCGCTGGCGCCGCCAGGGACTGCTCAGCACGCGGGTGGCCGTGGTCGGGACCGGCGATCTCGCGCGCGCCGTGGCGCGGCAGCTGGAAGACGCCCCCGATCAGCAATGCCGCCTCGTCGGATTCTTCGCCGAGACCGCCGAAGAAGACGGCCACCTCGTCGCGTGCAAGGGCGATATCGAGACCCTCCTGGCGGCGGTCGCCGCCAATCAGGTCGACGAGGTCCTGGTGGCGCTGCCCTGGACCGGCGGCTCCTCGCTGGACGCCCTCCTGCGCAAGCTGAATTCCGTCCCGGTCAATGTGCGGATCTGCCCCGACCTTGCGCTGCTGAAGCGGCCGGTGCGCCGGCTGCCGCCGATCGCCGCGCTGCCGACCTTCGACCTTTACGAACGCCCGCTCAGCGGCTGGAACCAGGTCTCAAAGCGTGCCGAGGATCTGGTGCTGACCCCGCTCATCCTGCTCGCGGCCTCGCCGGTCCTGCTGCTGATCGCCGCGCTCGTCAAGCTCGACAGCCCGGGGCCCGTCCTGTTCCGGCAGCGCCGGTTCGGCTTCAACAACAATGAATTCACCGTCTACAAATTCCGCACCATGCATCACCGGCCGCAGGAGGATCAGGTTCCTCAGGCGCGCAAGGGCGATGGCCGGGTGACTCGGATCGGCGCATTCCTGCGCCGCACCAGCCTGGACGAGCTGCCGCAGCTCATCAACGTGCTGCGCGGCGAGATGTCGCTCGTGGGGCCGCGCCCGCATGCGGTCGCGCACAACCGGCTCTTTGCCAGGACCATCGACGACTATCTCGGGCGGCATCGGGTGAAGCCCGGCATGACCGGGTGGGCGCAGGTGAACGGGTTGCGCGGAGAGATCCGCAGCGAGGAGCAGCTGCGCCTGCGCGTGCAGCACGACCTCTACTACATCGACCACTGGTCGCTCTGGCTCGACATCAAGATCCTGCTGCTCACGCTGTTCGTCGGCTTCGTCCACGAGAACGCCTATTGACGGGCCGCCGCAGCCACAGCGCAGCCCCTAAGCCGGCCGGGCCGGGCTGGCTGTTCTGGCCCTTTCTTCTCCTCGTCCTCTCGGCGCCGGCCCTGCTCGGAGCCAATCGCCCCGTCGTGTGGAGCGCCCTGGCGCTCGGCATGGGCGTGCTGCT
>JAREAF010000169.1 GCA_029240475.1 Rhodospirillales bacterium
TGCGATCGCCGATCATTAAGGCCGTGGTGTACGCGCGTCCGCCACGCATCACGAATTCCGCCCAGTCATCTACCTGCCTGAACAAGGCCTGCACCGGCACCATGAGCGCGTCTTCGGATCTTCAAATCGCGACGTGAACGAGGAGGCCCGGCGTGAATGCGCCGGGCCTCGCTTCGCTCAGGAGTTCTCCGTCGCGCTGCGATAAGTTATTCCATTCGGACCGGCGCCGACCCTGATCGTGTCCAGCACCGTTCGCCCTGCCGGATCGACGATCGAGACGGTGCCGTCGACGATGTTGCTCACAAACACGTGACCATCCGGACTTGCGACGACACCGTGGGCGCCCCGCCCCACCGGAATGCGGGCAACGACCTCCGCACGCTGCGCATCGACGATGCACAGGCAGCGGTCGGGGTCGGCTTCGCTGCCCTGGTTGGCCACATAGACGGAGCGCCCGTCCGCAGCCGCAAAAACCTGGATGGGTCCGCGCCCGACGCGAATTTTGCGGAGGAGTTTGCGTGCCTCCACATCGACGACGGCAACGGCATTCTCGTCGCGCAACGAAGCGAACAAATGGCGGCCAGAGGGCAGGAAGCCGACCTGGACCGGCGCTGCGCCTACCGCAACTTGCGCCGTCTCGCGACGCGACCGAAGATCAAGGATCGAGAGGCTGTTCTCGCCGACATTGGCGACCCAAAGCTCGTCGCTGTCCGGGCGGAGTCTGAGGCCATGCGGGTATGCGCCGGTGGGCATCTTGTGGAGCAATCGTCCTGCCGCAAGATCAACCGCGGCCACTGCATTCTCGTCGGATAGCGACACGAGTGCGAGACGGCCGGTTCGATCCGGAACCACATGAGCCGGATGCCGTCCAACGGCAATGCTCGCAATTGGGCTGGTCGCCGGCCGATCCACATCGAACACCAGCAGCATACCGGCATCGTCATGGCCATGGCCGGCGGATTGGGCGGGATTGCCGACCGCGAGCAGCCGACGCCCGTCCGGGCTGATCTGCACGTTGTGCGGCGAGATCGGCACGGGAAACGTCTCCACACGACGGGTCGCCAGAATGATGGCGCTGATGGAATTGCCGATTTCATTGGCCGTGTAGACCGTACCGGCCAGAACGGGACGCGCTCCGGCCGGTCTGAAGGTGCGAGCTATTGCTGTAGTTGCAACAAGGCCTGCAGCCGCTGCTTGCAGTGCGTGGCGGCGGGATATCCGTGTCATCGATTTCGACTCCTCGTCTCTGGTGGCGGTCTCCGGAGCATCCGAAAGACCAGGATCAATCAGCCGCGAGAGGCGAGGATGGGAGGTTGGAGATCGGGCCTAAGCGACAGGCCCATCAGGCTAGCCAAGGAGATTGAACTCGGCAGCTCGCCCTTGGGCGCTGCATTCATCCGTTCGCGCTCGAAAACGACTACGGCCGCGCAGCCGCTGGATGCGCAATAGCCGGCCTCGGTCTTAAACGCACAACCATTCAAATGCGCGTCGCCGTGACCGAGCAGCACGGATTGCTCCGATGCCGGCCCGAAACCGCCGGAGATGGAACAGCTGAGATCGAGGTTCTGAGGCGATGGCCCGCCAAGCAGCAGCGGGACAGCCACGATCGCCGGCAACACACGCCGAACCAGCCCGGCCCAGAGCGTCTGCAGAATTCCCATCGATAGATATTAGCGGCGAATCGAAGCAGCGGTTTTGACCTGGATCAATGCTTGGCCATCGCCCCCGCGCCCACCATCCGCTGGCGGCGGAGGGCCCTAGCCGAGGCTTAGTCCAAGGGCCGATGCGGTTGGAGCTCCCCGCAACACAGGCCGGAGATGACCATGAACAGCGGCGGCAAGAGGCTGTCAGAGACCCGCTTTTGGTGGGGTCTGCTCGGATTCGGGGCGATGGCGGTGTTCTTTCTCGCCAGCGAGCATCGCGCCCATACCGTTGACCTGCTTCCCCTGATCCTGCTGCTGGCTTGTCCGCTCCTGCACCTGTTCGTGCATGGCCGCCATGAGCACAGCGGGAGCCGTGCCGGCGATCCCGGCCGTGGTGAAAACGAACGAGCGGCCAGCGCTCACGGGAGCGAGGAAGGTCAGCATGGCCGATAATGCCGCCTCATATGGGCTGTGGGGCCTTGCTGCAGTCAATGCGGCGGTCTTTATTTTCTTCGCCTTCAGCTTTTCCCGGCCGCAGACTCGGCGCGATTGGCGGTCATTCGGCGCTTTCAGCGCCTTTCTGGTGGCGCTGTTCACCGAGATGTACGGTTTTCCGCTGACGATCTATCTTCTGTCAGGATGGCTTCAGAGCCGCTATCCGGAGATCGACTGGTTCTCCCATGATGCCGGCCACATTCTGGAGATGCTGTTCGGACTGGAGACGAATCCTCATGTCGGACCGTTCCACCTTCTCAGCTTCGCGCTGATCGGGGGCGGCTTCGTCCTGATCGCCGCCGCCTGGCGGGTGCTGCATGCCGCGCAGCGGCAACGGATGCTGACCACGACCGGCCCTTACGCCTATGTCCGCCACCCGCAATATGTCGGCTTCGTGCTGGTCCTATTCGGATTCTTGTTGCAGTGGCCGACCCTCCTAACCCTGGCCATGTTCCCGGTGCTCGTCCTCATGTATGTCCGGCTGGCGAAGAAAGAGGAGCGCGAAGCTCTGGCGGAGTTCGGCGATCGCTACAGCGCCTATATGAGGACGGTCCCGGCGTTCCTGCCTCGTTTCGGCACCGCATTCGGAGCTTCCCGGGTGGGGACGGGGAAAGGCTGAACATGCCACGGCTCATCCGGCCGCCGATCCGCGCCAATCGGGGTGCCTGATGCATGCGCCGCTGCTGTTCCCTCTCGCCGCCGAGGACCCGCTGGCGAAGGCTGTGGCTGACGCTCTAGCGGCGGAGCTTGGCGATTTGGAGATCAGGCGGTTTCCCGACGGGGAGACGTATCTGCGCTACAGATCGGCGGTTCAGGACCGCTCGGTCATGCTCTTCGGTTCGCTTGATCGCCCGGATCCGAAGATCCTGCCTTTGATCTTTGCCGCCGGCGCGGCACGCGAGCTGGGCGCTCGCGCCGTGGGCCTGATCGCTCCCTATCTGCCCTATCTGCGCCAGGACAGGCGGTTCAATCCCGGGGAAGCGATAAGCTCCCGACATTTTGCGCAGCTGCTGAGCCGGGACGTGGATTGGCTGGTCACGGTCGATCCGCATCTGCACAGGTACAAATCGCTCTCCGAGATCTACGGCGTCCCGACCCTGGCGCTCCACGCCGCGCCTTTGCTGTCGGACTGGATCTCCCGCGAGGTCGAGCGGCCTTTGCTGATCGGGCCCGATAGCGAGAGCGAGCAGTGGGTCGGCGCTGTTGCGCGCGACGCAGGAGCTCCGAGCATCGTTCTCCGGAAACATCGGCGAGGAGACCGTGAGGTCGAGATCGAAGCGCCCGATATCGCCCGCTGGTCCGGTCGGACTCCCGTGCTGGTCGATGACATCGTCTCCACCGCCCGGACGATGATCGAGACGGTGCGGATTTTAAGAAAGGCCGGCATGCGGCCGCCGATATGCGTGGCGGTCCATGGCATTTTTGCCGAGCGCGCCTTCGATGATCTCCTTGCCGCCGGCGCTGCCAGGGTCGCGACCTGCAACACGGTCCCGCACGGCAGCAACGCAATTGATGTAAGCCGCCTGTTGGCCGAGGGCGTCCGCCGGATGACCCTCGCCTGCTAGCTGGCGATCAGCTCTAAGGCGTCCCGACGATATCGTCGATCCAGGTCAGGCCCTTCACGGCCGCCGGGAAGCCGGCGGTGGCGATGGCGAGCAGCGCCACCTGATGCAGGGCCGCCGGCTCGATCCCCTCCTGCAACGCCCGCCGCGCATGCGAGTGCGTCGCCCCCTCCGAGCCGACCCCGATCGCGAGCGCGAGCTTCACGAGGCGCCGGGTGCGCGCATCGAGCGGCCCCGCCGCGGCGCAGGCCTCGCCGAGCGCTTCCAGAGCCTTCCAAACCGGCGGGTACTTGGCGGCGACCTCGCCGGCGCCTGAGGGCAGTTCCGTCTTCATCGCGGCACCTCCTAACGAAACCAGTCGAGTGGATCCACTTCGAACAGGAGCGGATGAGCCCAGAGCATCGCCGCATAGGCGAACAGCGCAAGGAGCGGGATGCGCCACCCGATCTCCCGCGCACGCACGCGCTGCCGGCCGTCCACGACCGCGCCAAAGGGCAGCACCGAGCTCGCCAGGCGGAGCTTCCTCGCCTCCGCACTCGGCGATCGGCGCAGCACCCACTCGTTCTTCACGATCGCGAACAGGGCGATCGCGGCCATGGTTGCGAACAGCGCCACGCGCTTGAGGTCCCCGGTCGCGGCGAGGTGCAGGCCCGCCCAGATCAAGATTCCGACGCTTCCCGGATGGCGCGTGATGCGATAGATGCCGCGCGGCGGCAGCGGCTCCGCCCCTTTGCCGGACCGCGTCAACAGGCGCGCGACGACGAGGAAGAAGGCCAGCGGCATCAGGATGACGGCCGCGCGGCCGGCCTGCGGCAGCGGGGCGTAGAGCAGCCGGTTCGCATCGAACGAGGCGTAGGCCCAGATGAAACCGGCCAGGGCGACGGTTGAGACAGTCGCGTGCAGGGCCTGGAATCCGAGGCGGCCGAGCCGGGCGATCAGTGTCGGGCGAACTCCCGGAGCGGAGAGCACGGCATGGCTTGCGAATAGCGCGATCGCCGCCGCGATGAACGGCCCCATGCCGGCCTCATGACCGTTACTGAACGAGCGGCGAGGCCGCCCCAGCGAGCGTCAATCCGCCGATCTCCGCGCGGCCGACCAGGATCTGCAGATATTGGCGCACCGCGGTGCGCCAGGCGGCGTCCTCCAGGAAACGCGCGATCTGCTCCCGCACGGCCTCGAAGGGCAGCGGCTTGCCCGCATCGCGCGCGTCCAGCCGCAGCACGTGATAGCCGTAGCGCGTCGGGACCGGGACCGGGCAGAGCTGGCCCGGCTCGAGCGCGGCGAGGAAGGTCTCGAACTCGGGGACCGTTTCGCCGGCGCTGACCTGCCCGAGGGCGCCGCCCTGGGCGGCGGATTCGCATTGCGAGTGCGTGCGAGCCAGATCGGCGAAGCGCTCCGGGTGCCTGCCAAGCTGGGCGATCAGCGCGGCGGCGCGGTCATGGGCCTCGGCCCGGGCCACGGTGCTTTCGGGCGCCGCCGCAAGGAGGATGTGCGAGGCCTCGTACAGGGCGGGACTCGTGAAGAGCGGCCGGTTCCGCTCGTAATAGGTCCGGCAGGCCGTATCGTCTGCCTTGGGCACGCGCACCTCGCGCGCCAGCAGGTTCGAGAGCACCTCCGCCTCGTCCGCGCCTCCCACTCCCAGCCGCTCCGCCTCCTGGAGCAGCAGCTCGCGGATGACCAGGGCCAGCGCCGCCTCGCTCCGGGCTTCGGCGAGGGAGGGCGCCGGGTGGTACTGCACCTCCGCATCGATTGCGGGGTCAGGAATCTCGCGATGATTGACCGTGATGCTCATGGCGTCGTGCCTCTCCTCTAGGACGCCGAAGCCCGACGGCGGCGGGTGCGCACGATCTGGTGGCGACGGCCGACATAGCCGATCGGCGCGCTCCAGATATGAACCAGCCGCGAGAACGGGAAGACGACGAATAGGATCATGCCGAACAGGATGTGCAGCTTGAAGACCAGCGGCACGCCCTGGATCAGCTCCGCCGCGCCGCCGCGGAAGGTGACGATCCGCTGCGCCCATTCCATGAACCTCACCATGGTCTCGCCGTCCGAATGCGCCAGCGAGAACGGAATGGTGATCAGGCCCAGCAGCAACTGCGCCAGGATCAGGAGCAGGATGAAGATGTCCATCGGCGAGCTGGTGGCGCGGATGCGCGCATCGGTGAGCCGCCGCCAGACCAGCATGCTGAGGCCGACCAGGCACATCACGCCGAACAGGCCGCCCGCGACGATGGCCAGCATCTGCTTGGCGGCATGGCTGACGCCGATCGCATCGAACACGGCGATGGGCGTGAGCAGGCCGACGGCGTGGCCTGCCAGGAGGCCCAGGATGCCGACATGGAAGAGGTTGCTGGCCAGGGTCATCCGCTTGCGGCGCAGGAGCTGGCTCGACCCGCTCTTCCAGGTGTATTGCTCGCGCTCGAAGCGCACCAAGCTGCCCAGCAGGAAGATCGAGAGCGCGATGTATGGAAAGACGCCGAACAGCATCTGATTGAGATCGCTCATCGCCCTCACCTCCGGTCCGTCGCTTGAGCGTGAGGAGCGCCGCCGGCGCAAGACGGCAGCGCGTCGCCCACCCCAAACGTCACCATCGCTTCTTCCCAGTCGCGGTCGAGCGCCTCCGTGTCGGCCGGGTCCTGGTCCGGCTCGGCCGCCAGCACCGCATCGACCTGAGCGCCGTCCACCGCCGCCGCGCTCAGCTCCAAGAGAGCCGCGAAGATCGCCGCATAGGGGCTGTCGCGCTCCTGCAAGCGCCGCCGCACCGCTTCGAGAATGTGCGCGGCGTCGGCCAGGAGCGAGCGCGCCACCTTCGGCTCGACCAGCGACAGGAATTCGCAGAGCAGCGGCAGATAATCCGGCAGCTCGTGCTTCGTCAGTTCCAGGCCGTGGAAACGGTACATTTCCTGGAGGCTGGCCATCGCCTGGCCGCGCGCGCGGCTCTCGCCATGCACATGCTCGTAGAGATGCAAGGAGCGTGCGCGC
>JAREAF010000170.1 GCA_029240475.1 Rhodospirillales bacterium
GCCATCAGCGCTCGCCCGATCGCCAGCATCTGCTGCTCGCCGCCGGACAAGGTCTTGGCGGACTGCGAGCGGCGTTCCTTCAGTCTGGGAAAATGGTGGAACACCTTCTCCAGGTCGGCGGCCACCGCCGCTGCGTCCCGGCGGAGATAGGCGCCGGTGTGCAGGTTCTCGAGCACCGTCAGGCCGGGGAACACGCGCCGCCCCTCCGGCACATGCGCGATGCCGAGCGCCACGATCTGCTCGGGCCGCAGGCCGTCGATCCGCCGCCCCTCGAAGCTGATCTCGCCGGAGCTGGGCTTGGCCAGCCCCGAAATCGCGCGCAAGGTCGTGCTCTTGCCGGCGCCGTTGGCTCCGATCAGCGTGACGATGTCGCCGTCGGCCAGCCCCAGCGAGATGCCCTTCAGCGCGGCGACCTTCTGGTAATGCACGGTGAGGTCGGAGATCTGGAACAGCATCGCGTCAGGCCGTCCCCAGATAGGCCCGGACCACCTCGGGGTGGGCACGGATCTCCTGCGGCGAGCCCTCGGCCAGCAGCTCGCCGAAGTTGAGGACGGTGATCCGGTCGCAGAGGCCCATCACCGCCTGCATGTCGTGCTCGACCAACAGAACGGTGACGCCCTCGTCGCGAACCTTGCGGACCAGCCGCATCATGCCGCGGGTCTCCTCCGGGTTCATGCCGGCGAAGGGCTCATCCAACAGCAGCAGCTTGGGCCCGCTGGCGAGCGCGACGGCGAGGCCCAGCGCCCTCTGCAATCCATGCGGCAGGTTGAATGCCAGCTCGTCCCGGCGCTGCGCGAGCCCCATGAAGTCCAGCACCTCGATCGCGCGCTCCTCGGCCGCGCGGCGCCGGGCGCGGTCGGCGCCGAGGATGGCGGCGAACAGGCCGGAACGCGCACGCAGATGGCAGCCGACCAGCATGTTCTCGAAGACGGTCAGCTCGTGGAACAGCGTCGTCGATTGGAAGGTGCGGACGAGGCCGTCCTCGGCGATCCGGCTGGTCTTGAGGCCCGATATGGTCCGGCCGCGATAGCGGATCGTCCCCGCGTTCGGGCGATAGAAGCCGCTGATCACGTTGAAGGTCGTCGTCTTGCCGGCGCCGTTCGGGCCGATCAGGCCGCGGATCTCGCCCTCTTCCACCCCGAAGGTGAGATCGCGCACAGCGGTGAGACCGCCGAACCGCTTGCTGACGCGATCCAGCTCAAGGAGCGCCATCAGCCCGCCGGCTCTTCGTCGAGGCCGCGATACCGGCCCCGAAAATAGAGCAGCGGCCGGCCCCCCTCCCCGGTGCGCAGCCGCAGCACCTCGCCCAGGAAGATCACGTGATCGCCGCCGTCATAGAGCGCGCGCGTGCGGCACTCGAACGAGGCCAGGCAGCCCTTGAGGATCGGCGCTCCCGTCTCCCAAAGCTCGTAATCGACCCCGCTCCATTTGTCGCCGAGCGCCTTGGCGAAGCGCATCGACAGCTCGCGCTGGCCCTCGTCCAGGATGTTCACCGCGAAATGGCCGCCATCGGTGAAGGCACCGAGGCTGTACGCGGCCCGATGCAGGCTGAACAGCACCAGGGGCGGGTCCAGGGAAACGGAATTGAAGGAGTTGGCCGTCACTCCGAGCAGTTCGCCCGACGGCGCCACCGCCGTGACGATGGTGATGCCGGTGGCGAAGCAGCCGAGCGCGATGCGGAAGGCCTGCGGATCATCCTGCGCATGCCGATGGGCGTGCGGCGCCCCATCCTCGCTACGCTTCTGCGCTTGGTCGTTCATTCCGCCCCGATGCGGTTCCAGGTACAGCTGTGGTCCAACCAGGCCTGAACAAGTGTAAACCGAGGGGGGCGCGCATTGCCAGGGATGGGAGCTCGGGGGGCCAGCATCTTCCACCCATGTGTTGCCGGTTGCCCGTTCGGGCATGGCAAGATGGGGAGCCAACCAGGGAGAAGGCTCTTGCCGCCGCTGCCGATCATCCGAACCGTACGCGCCAGGCCGGTGCTCGCGCCGATGCCGCGCCCATTGCGCACCGCCTCGGGCAACATACCCGTGTCCCCGCTGGTGCTCATCGACATCGACACCGACGTTGGCGTGCCCGGCCGCGCCTATCTCTTCGGCTACACGGCCCGGGTGCTGAAGCCTCTCTGCACCCTGATCGACGAGATCTCCGGCCTGCTGCTGGGCAAACCCGCCGCGCCGTCGGAGCGCCTGGCGCAGCTCTCGGCGGCCTTCAAGCTGCTGGGGCGGCAAGGCCTGCTCGGAATGGCGCTCTCCGGGATCGACATGGCGCTGTGGGACCTCGTCGCCCGATCGGCCGGGCGCCCGGTGGTGGAGCTCCTGGGCGGCGAGGCCAAGCCGCTGCCCGCCTATGACAGCTTCGGCCTCGTCGATCCGCGCGAGGACAGGGCGGCGCTGGAAGCCTCCGTCGCGTCCGGGTTCACGGCCATCAAGATCAAGATCGGCGCCGGCAGCCCGGCGGAGGACGCCGAGACCGTGCGGGCGGTGCGCGAGATCGTCGGGCCCGGCGTCAAGCTGATGGTCGACCTGAACCAATCGCAGAATCCCGTCGATGCGATCGGCCGCATCGAGCTGCTCGCGCCGTACGATCCGACCTGGGTCGAGGAGCCGGTCGCGGCGGAGGACCTGGCCGGCCATGCCAAGGTGCGCGCCGTCTCGCCGGTGC
This sequence comes from Rhodospirillales bacterium, assembly GCA_029240475.1. Lineage (GTDB taxonomy): Bacteria > Pseudomonadota > Alphaproteobacteria > JAREAF01 > JAREAF01 > JAREAF01. The sequence goes on from JAREAF010000170.1 coordinate 2,665, forward strand.
CGATCCAGACCGGCGAGAATTGGTGGTTCCTCGCCGACATGGCGCATGCGATCGAGGCGGAAGCCTGCGATCTCGCCATGCCGGACCTGATGAAGATCGGCGGCGTCACCGGCTGGCTGAAGGCGATGGGCCTGGCGGAGGCGGCAAGCCTGCCGCTCTCCAGCCACATCCTCCCCGAGGCGAGCGCGCATGTGCTGGCGGTGAGCCCGACCGCCCATTACCTGGAATGGCTGGATCTGGCCGGCGCCGTGCTGGCCGACCCGTTCCGGCCCGAACGCGGCATGGTGACGGCTCGTGGGCCGGGGCTCGGCATGGATTGGGACGAGAAGTCCGTCCTTCGCTACGCCCCCGGCTGACCCGAAAAAGAGAGGGGCGCTCCATCAGGAGCGCCCCCCAGTTCGATCAGGCCGAGGGTCAGTCGGCTGCGCCGTGAACAGCCCCGCCCGTCACGCCGAGCTTGCCGTTGGCGAGCCTCAGATCCTCGCCGATTTCGCGCGATTCGACCCGCGCCTGCAGGATGAACCAGCCGATCACGAAGATGAAACCGATGATGACCATCAGCACTTCGCTGCCGACGAACGGATAGAGCGGCCCGATGTCGAGCATATTGCCGGTCCAGTCGGTGAAGTTGCCTGTAGACATGGCTTTCTCTCCTTCCTGATGCGATTACCGGGCGGGACGGAAGCTCGCGCCGCGAGCCTCCGCGTCCGCGGCTGCAATCTCGAGCTCGTCGATCTCACGCGCATGCTCCTCGGCGATGTCGAGGCCGGCGATCTCCACCTCCCTCGGGATCCGCAACATGCCCGCGGCCCTCAGGATGTGACAGACCACGAAGGTCGGCAGGAAGCCCAGCACGCCGAACATGATGAGGGCGCCGAGGAAGTTCCCCCACGGGCTGACCGTGGCGAAGCTGGCATCGGGCGAGGAGGGATAGCCCCACAGCACGAAGCCGGCGATCACCAGGCCGATGAAGCCGCCATAGCCGTGCACGGCGATGGCGCCGACCGCGTCGTCGATCTTGAATCGCCGCTCGACCCAATAATGCAGCTTGTAGACCAGCACCGCCGTCACCGCGCCGATCAGCATGGCCTGGATCGGGTGATAGAGGTCGTTGCCGGCCGAAGCTCCAATGATGCCGGCGAGGCCCGCCGAATATGTCCAGAACGGGTCTCCGCGCGACACCACATAGCCGGCCATCATCCCGCCCGAGAGCGACATCAGAAAGTTGAAGGTGATGGCCGAGAGCGTGGTCGGGGCAAGATAGATGTTCGTCGCCGAATAGAACACGCCGTCTCCCGCCTGCACGTCGAAGATCGGAATGTTGCAGGCGACGTAGAAGCCCCAGAAGCCGGTGTAGATCAGGAAGATGCCGATCGTGACCAACCAGGGATTCTGCGGCGGGATGTTGCGCGGGGTGCCGTCGGCGCGGAACTTGCCGATGCGCGGGCCCAGCACGACCACCATGGCGAGCGCGGCGCCGCCGGCAATGGCATGAATGACGCCGGAGGCATAGGCGTCGTGATAGCCCAGCACGCGGACCATCCAGCCGGCCGGGTGCCAGCCCCAGGCCGCATCGATGATCCAGGTGACCGATCCGACCAGGACCGCGACGATCCAGAAGGCGAAGGAGCGCACGCGCTCGATCACCGCGCCCGACACGATCGAGGCGGCGGTCCAGGAGAACAGCAGGAAGGCCGCGAAGAACACGCCGTTGAGCCGGGCCCACAGCGCCGTGTCGGCCTCGGTGATGTCGGTTCCGACCGGCTTGCCGCCCATATGGGCGCCCATCAGCTCGTTCCACGGCTCGGCGAAGGGAGCCGCGGTGAGGCCGCCGGTGATGCCGGGGCCGTTCGGGAAGGCGGAATAGATCCACCAGCCGAACAAGTAGAAGGTCACGGTGACCAGCGGGATCACCATGGTGTTCTTCATCAGCGTGTGCAGGTGATTCTTCCGCCGCGAGGCTCCCACCTCGTACATGCAGAAGCCCACGTGGATGAAGAACATGAAGACGACGGTGACCCAGTAGTAGAACTCAGTAAAGATTACTGTCAGCGCTCCGATATCGCTGTCCATCCTGCGCACCTCTGTTGCGGCGTTTCCTTCAGATTGCACGAGGGGCGCGCCGGATTTTTGCTTCCGGCTTCTTGTTTCGGGCCGCCCGTCGGCATTCCCCTATCGGTCCTCCCGCGCCTGAAAGGCGCTGATCGAGCCGAGACTTGCGGTGCATCTTTGATCCAGATGCGGACCACGCGACGGGCAGATTACCGGACAGGTCGGGCCCTCAGCAAGGAGGATGTCCCTCCAAATGGGGGAAGACACCCGTCTAAATGGATGTGTCGCGTGGTCCAGAACTGGTTCTTTCCGAGTCCTTGAGAGCGGGCGCCCTTAAGGCTTAGCTTCACGCGCATGACCAGCGAGAAGTCGGGAAAACTCGTCAGCTTCGAGGCCGCGCAGGCGCTGCGCGATCATTTCATGGGCTGGCAGTGCCGGATCCGGCAGCATGCCGTGCGCCAGGAACGCGGCCGCCCTGGTCCCGGCATGCGGCCCCGGGTGCTCGGCGGCGACGGTTCGGTTCTAGCCGAAGCGATGACGGTCTTGATCGTGCCGCGCGAGCCCGGTGAAACGGTTTACCGGTTCCGCTACCTGGCGCGCCGGACCCATGATCCGGCAGAGCGATTCCAGAAGGCGATCGAGACCTTGAGCGAGGCCTACTTCCAGCGCCCGCGTGACTTCAGCGACCAAATGACGGGGTTGTTTGGGCCGCAGTCCGAACTGGCGTCGGGGCTGCTGGCGCAGCAGCGCTGCGTGCTCGAGTTCCGCCAATTCAGCCAGGGTTATCGCATCCCGTGCGCGGTCGCCGAGCTGGCGCAGGACGATCCGGCCTGGCAGCACACTTATTGGCACAATTTCCTGTTCAACCCGGCGCTGCCGCCGGACCCGCGCATCCTCGCCTTCTCACCGCATTGGGCCGAAGCGGCGGCCGAGCCGCCGGTGGCGTGATTCACGGCTGATCCTGAGCAAGCCCGCCTCCTCTCCTTCGAGGCTCGGCCTCATCCTGAGCAAGCGCGCCTCCTCTCCTTCGAGGCTCGGCTTCGCCTCGCACCTCAGGATGAGGAGACGGGCGCGTCGAAGACGCCTCGCACCTCAGGATGAAGAGGCGGTCGAAGTTGCGGTCTCGGGAACCGAATATCGGGTGGCGGTGCAGAAAAGCTCCTCATCCTGAGGCGCCCCGCCAAAGGCGGGCCTCGAAGGATGAGGAGCCTTGAGCTCTGACTTCCGGCTTCAGAATTTCGAGTAGGCGTTCTTGAGGTCGACCAGAGGGTTGCGCTGCGACATCTGGAACTTGACCAGCAGCTCGCGGGCCAGCATGTCGCGGTCCTGCTGGTTGTCCGGGAGCACCATGTTCTCGGGCACGCTGACCCAGCCGTTGATGTTGCGGTCGAACACCGCCGGCTTGCCCTCCTCGTATCCGAGATGGACGTCCTCGAGCCAGTTGAGGTCGTCCCAGCCCATCACCTCCATGTATTTCCGCAGGAACGGCGTCAGGCGCGAATAGTCGGGCACCAGATTGACATCGTAGCGGTAGCCGATGTGCTGGCCGATCTCCTTCTCGCGCTTGCTGTCGAGCCCGTCTTCCTTGAGGTACTTGTCGATGTCCTGGTTGCTCGACGGCGCACCGCCTTTCCGATCGGAGACGGTGGCGACATCCTTCTCGCGGCTGCGGTCGGGACCGCCTTGCTGTTGGTTCGGATTGCTCATCGCGGCATCGCCTTTCCGATCAGAGATGGTGGTAATCGGGCACGCCGACCGTGTGCTCGGTGCCGGCCAAGGGCACGCCCGCCATGGCGGACGCCTCCATGGTGAGCGCGGCGAGATCCTCCGGCTCCAGGCTGTGCACGTTCGTCTTGCCGCAAGCGCGCGCCATCATCTGCGCCTCGATGGTGAGCGTGTGCAGGATGTTGTAGACGCGCTCGGCGGCGGCATCGGGATCGAGGCGCTTGCGCAGCTCCGGATCCTG
>JAREAF010000171.1 GCA_029240475.1 Rhodospirillales bacterium
TGCGGCAGCCCGCCTTCGCCGAGTCTCAAGCCCGAGATCAATGCGCGATGCACGAGAAGATCGGCATAGCGGCGGATCGGCGAGGTGAAATGGGCGTAGCGGGCCAGCGCGAGCCCGAAATGGCCGAGATTGTCCGGGCTGTAGACAGCCTGCGCCTGGCTGCGCAGCACCAGCTCGTTGACCATCTCGGCAAAGGGCGTGCGCGCCGCCTGCTCCAGGAGCCGCGTGAACATCTTCGGGCGGACGACCTGCCCTTTCGCGAGCGACAGGCCGATCGTCTCCAGGAACTCCCGCAAGGCCTCGATCTTGGCGGCGTCGGGCACGTCATGCACCCGGTACATCGCCGGTTGGCGGCGGTCCTCCAGAGTCTCGGCGGCGGCCACATTGGCGAGGATCATGAACTCCTCGATCAGCCGATGGCTGTCGAACCGCGCCCGCGCCTCGATGCGTTCGATGCGGCCATCGGACCCCATGATCACCCGCCGCTCCGGCAGGTCGAGCTCGAGCGTGCCGCGCCGCCGCCGCGCGGATGCCAGAGCTTCGTACGCGCCGTAGAGGGGCGCGATCACGCTGTCGAGGAGCGGACCGGTGAGCTCGTCCGGCGCGCCGTCGCGCGCGGCCTGGACCTGCTCGTAAGTGAGCCGCGCCGCCGAGCGCATGAGGCCGCGCACGAAGCGGTGGCGCCGCTTGCGCCCCTCTCCGTCGATCCAGAGATGGACGGCCATGCAGGCGCGGTCCTCGTCCGGGCGCAACGAGCAGAGATTGTTCGAGAGATTCTCCGGCAGCATCGGCACCACCCGGTCCGGGAAATAGACCGAGTTGCCGCGCCGCCGCGCCTCCAAGTCGAGCGCGTCGCCCGGCCGGACATAGTGGGCGACGTCGGCGATGGCGACGATGAGGTGCCAGCCGCCGGGGTTCTGCGGGTCTGGATCGGGCTCGGCCCAGACCGCGTCGTCGAAGTCGCGCGCGTCCGCGCCGTCGATCGTGACCAGCGGCATGGCCCGCAGGTCGGTGCGCTCGCCCAGCGGCACCGGGCGCGCCGCCTCGGCCTGATCGAGCGCGGCCTTGGAGAACTCGATCGGAATGTCGTGATTGTAGATGGCGATCAGGCTCGCCGTGCGCGGATCGTCCATACGCCCGATCCGCTCTACGATCTTGCCTTGCAGCGAGCCGTAGCGGTGCGTGTGCAGGATCTCCGCGACCACCAGCTCGCCCGGCTCCGCGCCGTTGAGGTCGCGCTTGTCGATGCGGCAATCCGCCTTCTGGCGGCGGTCGGTCGAGAGCAGCCTTCCGCCTTCGGGCGTCGGCTCGAACACGCCGAGCACGCGGCGCGGCGGCCCGGCGATTCGTCGGACGACGCGGCCGACATAGCTTCCGTCCGGCTCGCGCGACAGCCGCGCCAGCACGCGCTCGCCTTCGCCCAGCGCCGGCGTGCCGTGCCGGTCCGGGGCCATGTAGATCAGCGGCGGCGGCGCGTCGCCCTTCCAGACCTGAGGCCGCGCCAACACCTCGCCGTCGGGATCGGTCCCCGTGATCACCAGCACGGAATATTCGGGAAGCGCGCCCGGCGCGCCGAGGCGGCGACGGCTCTCGGACTTCTCTACCCCGCCCTCGGCCTTCAGCTCGCGCAGGATCTCCTTCAGCTTCGCCCGGTCGTCGCCCGAGACATGGAAGGCGCGCGCGACCTCACGCTTGCCGACCGGCGCGGGGCTGGAGCGGATGAAATCGAGGATCTGCTGCTTCGTGGGGAAGGGCGCGGGCTTCTTGCTGCGTGGCACGGAGCTGGCCCGTCAGTCGCCCGAGGCCGTGCGGCGGCGTGTGGAGGCTGCGCCGGATTTGGCTTTCGGCTTGGCCGCTGCGCCGGGCTTGGCTTTCGACTTGGGGGCGGCGCCGTTCCGAGCCTTCGCGCGCGGCGCCTTGCCGCCGTCCTTGGCCTTGGCCGCCTGCGCGTCCAAGAGCTGCACCGCCTGGTCCAGCGTCACGGCCTCGGGGTCGGTGTCGCGCGGGATGGAGGCGAACAGCTTGCCGTGGCGCACATAGGGACCGTAGCGCCCGTTGCCGACCGTGACCGGCTTGCCGTCGGCGGGGTGCTCGCCGAGGCCGCGGCCTCCGCCGCCCGCGCCGCGCCGTCCCCGGCCGCTCGACGGCTCGGCCAACAGCGACACCGCGCGATTGAGGCCGATGGTCAGCACATCGTCGTCGGCGCCGAGCGACTTGTAGGTGCTGCCATGCTTGATGTAAGGGCCGAAGCGCCCGATGCCGGCGGTGATCGGCTCGGCGGATTCCGGGTGGCGGCCGATCGTGCGCGGCAGCGCGAGCAGCGCCAGGGCTTTGTGCAGGTCGATCTCGGCCGGCGAGAGCGTCTTCGGCAAGGAGGCGCGCTTGGGCTTCTCCTTGTCCTTCGCCTCGCCCAGCTGCACGTACCACCCATAGGGGCCCTTGCGCAGCGTGACGGGCGCGTCCGTCTCCGGATCGCGGCCCAGCTCTCGGGGCGAGGTGTCGGCCTCCGCTCCCTCGGCGGTATCGATCGCCAGCGGCCGCGTGTAGCTGCAATTGGGATAGTTCGAGCAGCCGATGAAGCCGCCGTTGCGGCCGAGGCGCAGCCCCAGCCGGCCCTGCTTGCAGGCGGGGCAGAGGCGCGGGTCGCGCCCGGAGCCGTCGTCCGGGAAGAAATGCGGGCCCAGGTCGCGGTCCAGGGCATCGATCACCTGGCCGATGGTCAGCTCGCGCGTGCCGTCGATCGCCTGGTGGAAGTCGCGCCAGAAATCGCGGAGGACGGCCTTCCAGTCGATTCGCCCGCCGGAGATGTCGTCGAGCTTGTTCTCCAGGTCGGCGGTGAAATTGTACTGCACGTACCGCTCGAAGAAGCTGGAGAGGAAAGCGGTGACCAGCCGACCGCGATCCTCCGGCACAAAACGCTTCTTCTCGAGCCGCACGTAGTTGCGGTCCTGGAGCACCTGCAGGATCGAGGCATAGGTGGAGGGCCGGCCGATGCCGAGCTCCTCCAGCTTCTTGACCAGGCTCGCCTCGGTGTAGCGCGGCGGCGGCTGGGTGAAATGCTGCTCGGGGCGGACCTCCTGGAGAGCCGGGCGGTCGCCCTCGTTGAGCGGCGGCAGGCGCCGGTCGCTTTCGTCCTCGGCCGGATCGTCCACATCCTCGCGATAAAGCGTGAGGAACCCGTCGAAGCGCAAGACCGAGCCGGTCGCGCGCAGGATGGCAGCGCCGCCCGCGCCGGTGATGTCGACCGAAACCTGGTCGAGCACCGCGCTCTCCATCTGGCTCGCGACGGTGCGCTTCCAGATCAGCTCGTAGAGGCGCAGCTCGTCGGAATCCAGCGCGCGCGCCACGTCTTGCGGACGGCGGCGCAAGTCGGTCGGGCGGATCGCCTCATGAGCCTCCTGCGCGTTCTTCGCGGCGGTCTTGTACTGGCGCGGGGAGGCGGGGACGTACTCCTTGCCGTAGCTCTCCTCGATGAGCCGCCGGCTGGCGGCGATCGCTTCGCCGGCGAGCTGCACGCCGTCGGTGCGCATGTAGGTGATGAGCCCGACGGTCTCGCCGCCGATGTCGACGCCCTCATAGAGCTTCTGCGCCACGCGCATGGTGCGGGTCGCGCTCAAGCCCAGCTTGCGCGAGGCCTCCTGCTGCAGGGTCGAGGTGGTGAAGGGCGGCTGCGGGTTGCGGCGGACCTGCTTGCGCTCGACCGAGGTGACCGTGAAGGGCGCGCCCTCGCGGATGCGGCGGGCCGCGGCTTCGGCCGCGCCTTGGTCCGCCAGGTCGAAGCGGTCGAGCTTGCGCCCGTCAAGCGCCGCGAGCCGCGCCGTGAAGGTGGCGCCGGTCTCGGTGCGGAGGGTGACCTCGATCGACCAATATTCGCGCGGGCGGAAGGCTTCGATCTCCGCCTCGCGCTCGCAGACCAGGCGCAGCGCGACGGACTGCACGCGCCCGGCCGAGCGGCTGCCCGGCAGCTTGCGCCAGAGCACCGGGGAGAGCGTGAAGCCGACCAGATAGTCCAGCGCGCGTCGCGCCAGATAGGCCTCGATCAGCTCGCGGTCGAGCCCGCGCGGATTGGCCATCGCGTTGAGCACGGCGGTCTTGGTGATCTCGTTGAAGACGACGCGGCGCACATCGACGTCCTTCAGCGCCCGGCGGCGCTTCAGCTCCTCGCTGATGTGCCAGGAGATGGCCTCGCCCTCGCGATCGGGGTCGGTGGCGAGGATCAGCCTGTCGGCGTTCTTGACGGCCGCGGCGATCTCTTTGAGGCGGCGCTCGGCCTTGGCATCGACCTCCCAATCCATGGCGAAGTCTTCGTCGGGCCTGACCGAGCCGTCCTTCGGGGGCAGATCGCGGACGTGGCCGTAGCTCGCCAGGACCGTATAGTCCGAGCCCAAATATTTGTTGATGGTCTTGGCCTTGGCGGGCGATTCGACAACGACGACGTTCACGAAGACTCAACCCCTCTCAACCGCTTGGCTTGTCGGCCCCATATGGGGTCTCAGGCCAGAGCGGGCATCCCCTCCGCCAGGAGCGAGACCCGGTTGCCGGGGTGGCGCGCAAGCCGGCCGGCGAGCTCCAGCTCCAGGAGGGCGGTCTGCACCGCGGCCGGGGAGAATGGACAGGCGCGCAACAATTCGTCAACCGCGACCGGCTCGGGGCTCAGCAGCTCAAGCAGCACTGGACGCGCCGCGGCGACCTCGCGTTCGCCGGGATCGGCGGCTGGCGCGGCGCTGAATTTCAGCTCGTCGCGGGCCGAAAGCGGGGGCTTCTGCGCGCTGAGCGCGGCGATAACGTCGGCGGCGCTCTCGACCAGCAGCGCGCCGTCCCGGATGAGCCCGTTCGCGCCCGCCGAGCGCGGGTCGAGCGGCGAGCCGGGCACCGCGAACACCTCGCGCCCCTGCTCCAAAGCGAATCGCGCGGTGATGAGGCTGCCGGAGCGCAGCGCCGCCTCCACCACGACGACGCCGAGCGAGAGGCCGGAGATCAGCCTGTTCCGGCGCGGGAAGTGCCGGGCCTGCGGCACGGTGCCGACCGCCATTTCGGCGACGACTGCGCCGCGCTCGGCGATGGCGCGATAGAGCGCCTCGTTCTCGGGCGGGTAGATCACATCGATGCCGCCCGCGACGACCGCGACCGTGCCGGTCTCCAGCGCCGCCTCATGCGCGGCCGAATCGATCCCGCGCGCCAGACCCGAGGCGATGGAATATCCGGCCGCGCCGATCTCGCGCGCGATGCGGCCGGCGAGGAGCCGCCCGTTGGCCGAGGCGTTGCGCGCGCCGACGATCGCCACGGTGGGGCGCGTCAGCACCTGCGCCTGCCCGAGCACGGTGAGGAGCGGCGGCGAGTCGTCGATGGCCGCGAGCGGGGCCGGGAAATCCGGCTCGATGAAGCCGATCATGCGCCCGCCCAGGCGTTCCAGCTCGGCGATCTCGCGCTCGGCCGCGGCGCGCGGATGCACCTTCAGCGGCTGTGCGCGCCCGCCGCGCTTGGCAAGGTCGGGCAGCGCGGCGAGGGCCGCGGCGGCGGACCCGAAGCGGCGCAAGAGATGGCGAAAGGTGACCGGCCCGACATTCTCGCTGCGGATGAGGCGCAGCCAATCGAGCCGTTCTGTGGCAGAGAGTTCGCGGCGGGGCAGGGACATGATCAGCGGGCGAGAGAGTGGCAAGCCCGCGGCCGCCCGTCAACCGAGGGTCGCGCCTTCCGCTCCGTCGGGCGGCCTTTCCGCTTCGCTCTGCTGCTGGGTTGCGCAGGGCACCGCCGCCAACGCGCGCGGTCCCTTGCCCGCCGGCGCGCGGATGGTCTTGTAGCAATAGTCGGCTCGCGGAGAACCATCCTCGGCGCAGGCGGCCAGCAGCAGGGCCAAGGCGGCGATTGCCAGAACGCGCATCAGCGCCACTCCTGGTTCTGAACGCGGCGATCAGACCACGTCACCCGCCGGCATGCAGCAAGAAACGACCAATTTCCGCCCGCCGCGCAGGGTGTTTGTTTCGTGCATCAGTGCCGGATCAGGGCTCTGCCGGGAGCGGGAGCGGGTGGATGCGCGTCCCCGGGCCGCCATCCAGGATCCACTGCCGAACCTCGGCCAGCGGGGCGGCATCATCGAACTCGATCCGGCCGCCGGAGTTGCGCACCCCGAGCGATGCGAACAACGCCTCGAGATCCACTGGCGCCCCGGCGAGGTGGGCTTCGGCAAGCCGGGTCAAGACCGCCGCGGGGCTGTTGCGATCACCGAGCGCCAGCGCCTCCATGGTGCGTGATCCCTTCGACACGTCACCCGCTTCGGCCAGGACGATCCTGAGGCAGTGCTCCAGCCCCATGCGGCCGCCGGTCAGCTTGCGGAGCTCGACATCCGCCATCAGCGAGAAGAGCGCGCCGCCCCAATAGGGGCTGCCGCTGGGGAGCCCGCGCGTCATCGGCGCGACGCCGCGCCCCATCCATCCGGTCCATTCCTCCCACACCGATTCGGCGCTGCGCCAGCCGGCCCGGTATCGGATGATCGGCTCAAGATAGGTGGCGAGCCCCTCGTTCAGCCATACTCCGGTGTCGCGGATCTGGGGCGTGCCGAGATGGATGAACTCGTGCACCAGCACCCATTCGTCATAGAGGCCGCGCGCCTCGATCTCGGAGCCCACCAGCACCAGCACCATGATGCCGCCGGTCGAGATGACTCGCCCGAAG
>JAREAF010000172.1 GCA_029240475.1 Rhodospirillales bacterium
GTGAATCTGCGGGGAGAGTATGTGTTCGCGGCGCTGCCCGAGCTGATGGGGCGCGCGATCCCGGTCGTGCTGGCCACCGGATACAGCGACCTGAACCTCGTCCCACGCGAGTTTCAGGATCTGCCGCGGCTCTCGAAGCCCTTCGACAACAAGAATCTCGAGAGCGTGTGCGGAGCCGCCTTCGGCCCTGCGGGCGCCTGAACGGGGCCTATCCGGCCAGCACGGGACCGTCCGCTCGCCGGACCAGGAATTTCAGGGCGCAGACGAGCCCATCCTCCCGGTAATCGAGCGCAACTTCTCCATCTAGCTCGTATGCGATCGTGTAGTTGATCAGGGTAGTGCCGAACCCCGCGCGCTCGGGGCGGACCACTTTCGGTCCGTTCCGTTCCGTCCAGCTCAAGGCGAGCAGAGGTTCCGCGGCGCCCCCTGCGTCCAGCGTCCAGGCGACGGTCAGCTCGCCGGTGCTGGTCGAGAGCGCTCCATATTTGGCCGAGTTCGTGGCCAGCTCGTGGAACACCAGGGAGAGCGGCAGGACGAATTGCGGGGAGATCGAAACCGGCGGGCCATCGATGCGGATGGCCCTGGTGTCGTCCGCGGCCCGGTAAGGGGCGAGCACCTGTTCGGCGAGCGTCTTCAGGTCGGCCCGCTGCCACCCGCTCTGCGTGAGCACATTGTGGGCAAGCGACAGCGCGTTCAGGCGCCCTTCGAAGGCGCTGCTGAAAGACGCCAGATCGGTGCTGTTGCGGAGCGTCTGCATGGCGATCGAATAGACGACCGCGAGGTTGTTCTTCACACGGTGATTGAGCTCGGCGAGCAGGATGCGCTGCTGTTCCTCGAACCGCTTGCGCGGCGTGATGTCGGTCAAGGTGACGATGCAGCCGATCGCCTTTTGGTCGCGGCTGAGCAGCGGTCCGGCGCTGAACAGGAAGTGCTGGCCCCCGTTCGTGCCGCCGGCCAGCCGGACCTCCACGCCTTGGACCGTCTTGCCGCGAACCGCTTCCTTGACGATCTCCTCGGCGATGTCGGCGGCGGAACACCCGGAGCCGGCCGTGTCCGCCCGATCGGTCCTCAACCGGAACGCCTCACCGAGCTTCACGCCGATCGAGGGTGCGGCGGCAAGCTGCTCCGCGGCGCGGCTGAGATTGGTGATGCGCCCGTCACGGTCGCAAACGATCACGGGATCGGTCAGCTGCTCGAGGATCGAGCGGGTGAAGCGCTCTGCGGCCTCGATCTCCTGCGCACGCTTGTGATCGGTGATGTCCGTGACGATGACCGACAGGCCGGAGATGCCGTCGATCGGCAGGGCGTTGACCGACACCAGCGCCGGAAACAGGCTGCGGTCCTTGCGGACGAAGGAGACTTCACGGCGCACCGGCCCGCCGGCCGCGACCTCCAGCATGCGCTGGAATTCCGGCTTGTCCTTCGCGTGGAAATGCACGGAGAGCTGTGTGCCAACCAGCGCCTCGAGCTGAACGCCGAGGAGCTCGGCGAAGCGGCGGTTGCTGTAGAGTACGGTTCCGTCCGGGGCGATCGTGAGCGCGCCCTCCTGCATCCGCTCGACGAGCAAGCGATAAGGCTCCTGGGCCCCCTTCAGGGTGTAGACCTGGTCGCCGTGGGGCCCGTGGACGACGAGGGCATCCACCTGGCCCATGCGAATGGCCTCGAGCGTTTCCTCCGCGTCCTCCAGCCTTGCCTTCAGCGCCGCCAATTCGCCCTGTATCTCCATCACCCCCGCGGACATGCGCGCCTCACTCAACCGATCCCGAGCCCAGCCAGCACGCGCGTGCGGTTTGAGAGATCGCCGACCATGCGCTTGCAGGGCAGGGGCAGGCTCTTGACCAGGGTCGGAGCCGCGATCAGCTGCTCTCGGGCCGCAAGCTCCGGCTGCTGGTAAAGATCGATCACCTCGAGCTTGTAGCGCCCGACCAGCTTCTCCTCGCACAGCCGGCGCACATTCTCGACTGCACGGATCGATTTTGCGGTGTGGCCCGTCACGTAGAGGGACAGGATGTAGACCGCCGAACCGGACCCCTCGTTCGGCAGCGCCGCTTGCGCGCTCATCTTGCTTGTTCCTGGTCGATCAGGTGGTTGAGCTCCAGGCCGACCAGCACGCGTTCGGTGTTGGACAGATCGCCGATGATCCGGCGCACCGGCTCCGGAAGCTTGCGGATGAGCGTGGGGATGGCGACGATCTGATCGTTCTGCGCCAAACGCGGGTTTTCGACCAGATCGACCACCTCCACATTGTAACGGCCGGCCAGATGCTGTTCGCACAGCCGCTTCAAGTTCGCGATCGCCGCGATCGATTTCGGAGTCTGCCCGGCGATGTAGAGCTTCAAGTTATAGTGATCGTTGCCTGCGCTGTTGTTGTACATAACATCGCCCTTTGGAGATCCCGCCAGCTGCATCCCTTCAATCCCTCCTAACCCGACCGCTCCCGCTCCGGAAATGGCGCATGCGATCCCGATCCTCCTCGATGCGCGACTCCGCCTCGCTCGCCTGCGCGGAGAGGCGGTGGCGCTCCTCCTCCTCTGCCGCGAGCTCGGCCTGGAGGGCCACGATCTGCGCCTGGAGCTGCGCCTTCTTGCGTTCGATCTCGACGCTCCGTCGCTCGGCCTCCTGCCGCCGCCGTTTGCTTTCGGCGTGCTCGCGCGCTTCCTGAGCCAGGCGCGCCGATCCGGTCACCACGCCTTCCGGGCCCACATAGGCCTCGCGCAGCTCGATGCCCTCGCGGCTGAGGACGAATTCGCGCACCTGATTGGAATGTTCCATGCCGCGCGACTTGAGCACGTAGACTTCGCGATTGTGCTCGCCGTTGCTGGCGCGATTGTAGAGGAGAATCCAGGTATCCATGAGCGAGGACACGTTCGTGTCCGTCTTCGCGAGTTCGATATTGCCGTGAGTGAGGTTGGTGAAAACCGACGTGATCTGTCGCGATTTCATGTGATCGATGAGCCGCAGCAGCATCATCTGGATTTCGTTGCCGACGCCGCTCTCCATCAGGCTGGAGATCGGGTCGATGATCACCGCCGACGGATTGAACTGCTCGATCAGCCGGTGCATCTGCACGAGGTGCATCTCGAGGCCGTAGACGGTCGGCCGATTGGCGCTGAACCGAAGCAGGTCGCGCGACAGCCAGGGCTGCAGGTCCAGCCCGATCGAACGCATGTTGCGGACGATCTGCCGGGGCGATTCCTCGAACGCGAAATAGAGGCAGCGCTCGCCCGCTCGGCAGACGGCATCGGCGAAATGCGCGGCGAGGCTCGACTTGCCCGAACCGGCCATGCCCGACACGAGAATGCTGCTGCCCCGGTAATAGCCGCGGCCGCCCAGCATGTCATCCAGGCCCGCGACGCCGGTCGGGATCCGCTCCTCCGAGACGCCGTGGTTGAGCCCGGCCGAGGTGATCGGCATCACGCTCAGGCCCCGATCGTCGATCAGGAACGGGTACTCGTTCGTGCCGTGGGAAGAGCCCCGGTATTTCACCACCCTCAGCCGCCGCGTGGAGACTTGGTTCTGCACCCGGTGGTCGAGGAGGATCACGCAATCGGAGACATATTCCTCCAGCCCGTGCCGCGTCAGCTGTCCGTCCCCGCGCTCGCCGGTGATGATCGCCGTGATGCCGCGGTCCTTGAGCCACTCCAACAGCCGCCGCAGCTCGGCCCGAAGGATCGCCGTGTTCGACAGACCCCCGAACAGCGTCTCGATCGTGTCGAGCACGATGCGCTTGGCGCCGACCGAATCGATGGCGTAGCCGAGCCGGATGAAGAGCCCCTCGAGATCGTATTCGCCGGTCTCCTCGATCTCGGAGCGCTCGACCCGGACATGGTCGAGGGCGATCACCCTATCTTCGATCAGCTGGTCCAGGTCGTAGCCCAAGGAGGCGACGTTCTTGACCAGATCGTCGCGCCGCTCCTCGAACGAGACGAACACGCCGTTCTCGCCATAGGAGACGGCGCCGTTCACCAGGAAGGTCATCGCCATGAGGGTCTTGCCGCAGCCCGGCCCGCCGCAGATGAGCGTCGGCCGGCCGGCCGGAAGGCCTCCCGACGTCAACTGGTCGAGCCCTTCTATGCCGGTGGGGGACTTTTCGATCCCCATTGCATGCTGTGCATGAATTGGGCTGGTCTCGAGAAGCAAAGCTCGCACCTTCTATCCGCGAATATCAACTGACGGACGCGGATCCCCTGACGCCAACCGATGGTGGCGGGCCGGTCCAGCGCGAACTATTACCAAAATCCGACCCGATTGCCATATCTCAATCGCTCTCCCGTCCTGACCCGCACCCGCGCCGCCAGCCCGGTTGAGTTGTCCCGCAAGCCTCGGTCATAATCGCGGGCAAATCGAATGAAGCGGGGCTGTCGCCATACAAGTCCCGCCAGCGGGAGAGGCGCGAGGCTTGCATGAGCAACAATTCATTTTTCCCGGTCCCCGAAGAGACCGCCACATCGGCCTGGATCGACGCCGCGAAATACGAGCGCATGTATGCGGAATCGATCGCGAGCCCGGAGCGGTTCTGGAGCGAGCATGCCCGCCGGGTGCAGTGGATGAAGCCCTTCACCCAGGTGAAGGACGTGGACTACACCGGCCAGGTCCGCATCCGCTGGTTCCAGGATGGCGTGCTGAACGCGTCAGCGAACTGCCTCGACCGCCATCTCGCCACGCGCGCCGACCAGACCGCGATCCTGTGGGAGGGCGATGACCCCAAGGAGCATCGCCATGTCAGCTATGCCGAGCTGCATCAGAGCGTCTGCCGGCTGGCCAATGTCCTGAAGAGCCGCGGCGTCGCGAAAGGCGACCGCGTCACCATCTACATGCCGATGATCCCGGAGGCGGCGGTCGCCATGCTCGCCTGCGCGCGCATCGGAGCGATCCACTCGGTCGTGTTCGGCGGCTTCTCGCCCGAATCGCTGATGGGGCGCATCCAGGACTGCGATTCAAACTGCGTCATCACGGCCGATGAGGGCCTGCGCGGCGGCCGCAAGGTGCCGCTGAAGGCGAACACGGACGAGGCGCTGAAGAAGTGCCCGGGCGTCAAGGCCTGCATCGTCGTGCGCCGCACCGGGGGCGAGATCGGCTGGGTGCCCGGCCGCGACCACTGGTATCACGAGCTGATGGCCAATGCCTCCGACGACTGTCCGCCCGAGCCGATGGGAGCGGAGGATCCGCTCTTCATCCTCTATACCTCCGGCTCGACCGGAAAGCCCAAGGGCGTGCTGCACACGACCGGCGGCTATCTGGTCTTCGTTTCGATGACGCACCAATACGTCTTCGACTATCACGACGGGGACATCTACTGGTGCACGGCCGATGTCGGCTGGGTGACGGGCCACAGCTACATCCTCTATGGCCCGCTCGCCAACGGCGCGACCACCCTCATGTTCGAAGGCGTGCCGAACTATCCCGACGCCTCGCGCTTCTGGCAGGTGATCGACAAGCACAAGGTCAACATCTTCTACACCGCACCGACCGCGATCCGCGCGCTCATGCGCGAGGGCGAAGCGCCGGTCAAGCGCACCAGCCGCAAGAGCTTGCGATTGCTGGGCACGGTCGGCGAGCCGATCAACCCCGAGGCTTGGCTCTGGTATCACCGCGTGGTCGGGGATTCGCGCTGCCCGATCGTCGACACCTGGTGGCAGACCGAGACGGGCGGCATCCTGATCACGCCCCTGCCCGGCGCGATCGGCCTCAAGCCCGGCTCGGCGACCAAGCCGTTCTTCGGCGTCAAGCCCGTCATCGTCGACAATGAGGGCCGCGTGCTGGAAGGCGAGACCGAGGGCAATCTGTGCATCGCCGATTCCTGGCCGGGCCAGATGCGCACGGTCTATGGCGACCATCAGCGCTTCATCGACACCTACTTCAAGACCTTCCCCGGGAAGTACTTCACGGGCGACGGCTGCCGGCGCGACAAGGATGGCTATTACTGGATCACCGGCCGGGTCGATGACGTGATCAATGTCGCCGGCCACCGGCTCGGCACCGCCGAGGTCGAGAGCGCGCTCGTGGCTCATCCCAAGGTCGCCGAGGCCGCCGTCGTCGGCTATCCGCACGAGATCAAGGGCCAGGGCATATACGCCTATGTGACCTTGAAGGCCGGCGAGGAGCCGAGCGAGCCCTTGCGCAAGGAGCTGGTGCAGTGGGTCAGGAAGGAGATCGGGCCGATCGCCACGCCCGACCTCATCCAATGGGCGCCGGGCCTGCCGAAGACGCGCTCGGGCAAGATCATGCGCCGGATCCTCAGGAAGATCGCCGAGAACGAGTACTCCAATCTCGGCGACACCTCGACCCTGGCCGACCCGACCGTGGTGCAGGAGTTGGTGAACAACCGGATGAACCGGGGCTAGGCGCGGACGTCAGCGAGGCTTCGTCCCAGTGACGACCGCGTGCTTGCTGGTGCGGCGGCCGGGCTTCCAGCCGGGGAGCAGGCTGGCCCAGGTGACGTCGCCATACAGTCGCGAGGTCAGCGCGTAGCCGATCGCGACTCCCGCGAAGCCCGCTTCAGCGAGGATGCGCCTCAGATCGGCGCCGACCAGCGC
>JAREAF010000651.1 GCA_029240475.1 Rhodospirillales bacterium
GCGCCCCCGCCGCGGCGACCGCCTCGAAGGCCGGCACGAGGTCGATGAACTGCAGCCCCAGCCGGGGCGCGTTCGCGGCAAGCCAGGCGCGTTGCCTCCCCGACATCTCCCGCACGGCGCGGCCCGACGTCTCGTCGGAAAATCGAACGCTGCTGGAATAGGCGGTGTAGGCCGATGGGATATAAGCCAGGACAGGCCGAAAACCCTCCGCGCGCGCCATTTCGGCGAAGGCGTTGAGCGGCCCCTCGTACAATGAGGGATCGAGCCGGCCGGCCGCCATCCCATAGGCGCTGGCGAGCTCGTCCTGATCGGCGTTGCCGACATTCATGGCGATGGTGCGGCCCTCGGCTTGGACCGTGTAGCGGAAATCGTCGCGGCGGTTGCGGTCGCGCAGCTTGCGGATCTGCTCCTCAATGGCCGCTTTGGTGAAGGCGAGAGCATAGCTCCAGGCGAACGGGCCGCCGATCGCCTCGCGCTTGCGCTGGCGGCCTGCGGCACGGAACTCGTCGAAACGACGGATGTCCCGCAGATCGTTGCCCTCATAGATGTTCAGGACGACGACCTTCGGCTGCCGCTTGGCCCCATAGCGGCGAAAGATCTCGAGATACTCCCAGGGGCCGATGCCGGGGACGCCGAGAGTGAGGGCGGTTAGGCCGGTCTTGTCCTCGAATGCCGTGGCGGCCGCCTTCAGCGGGCCCACTCCGACGCACCAGGTGAAGGAGTCGCCGATGAAGATCACGTCGGCCCGGGGGCGCGCGGCCCGTTCCGGCAAATTGCAGAACCCGTCCGGGTCGCTCGCGATCTCCTCGATCGCGCCGAGCGCCAGATCCTCGCGGTCGGCTCGGTTCACGTTCAGATCAGGTCTCAAAAGATAGAGATCGGGCCCGCCGTCGCTCCGCTCGGCGGCCGGAATGACCGGCCAGGTGCGTGTGGTGGGCAGGTTGAGGCGCTCGGCCACTTCCTGGCGCAGCGAGGGGGTGAACCGATGCAGCACGGCGATCGGAATGAGCGACGGCGCCAGTCGCAGCACCGACTCCAGCAGGAGCAGCACGATCACCAGCGCGACGGCCCAGCCGGCGAGCACCTTGCCGATCTCGGCCCGGCGGTACACCCGCATCCCCTGCCCTCAATCACAGCGCGGCGATCCCGGCCGCCGCCCCGCGCGGCGCACTCTACGGTAGTTCCGGAGCGAAACCAACCCGGAGAAGGCGTTGGACGCGGTCGTCAGGCTGCCTGCCGCCGCCGCAGCAAGGCCAGGATGTCCGCCGCTGCGCTCGGGATGTGGGTCCCCGGCCCGTAGACCGCGGCGACGCCGGCGTCCTTGAGGAAGGCGTGGTCCTTCGGCGGGATCACGCCGCCGCCAGCGTCTTGTGCCCCGCGGCCTGCGAGGACACGCCGACGAGGTGCACGTCGTTCTCGATCGCCTGGCGCGCCGCCTCCTCGGGCGTCTGGAACAGGGGGCCGATATCGACGTCGAAGCCGATATCGGCGAAGGCGGTGGCGATCACCTTGGCGCCGCGGTCGTGCCCGTCCTGTCCGAGCTTGGCTACCAGCAGGCGCGGCCGCCGCCCCTCCTCCCGCTCGAACAAGCGCACCTCCTCGCGGATGCGGCGGAAGGGCTCGTCGTTCGCATAGGCCGCGCCATAGACGCCCGAGATCGCGCGCGTGGTCGCGCGATGGCGCCCGAACACCGCCTCCAGCGCGTCCGACACCTCGCCGACGGTAGCCCGCGCGCGCACCGCCTCGACGGTGAGCGCCAGCAGATTGGCCTTCTCGTCGCGCGCGCCCTGGGTGAGCGCGCGCAAGCTGGCTTCGACACGGGCTGGATCGCGGCTCGCGCGGACCTGTCTCAGCCGCTCGACCTGCTGCGCGCGGACCTTCGAATTGTCGATGTCGAGCAGCTCCACCGCCTCGCCCGCGGCCTCGGGCGCGCGGTATTTGTTCACGCCGACGATCACCTCCTCGCCGCGGTCGATCCGCGCCTGCCGGCGCGCCGCCGCCTCCTCGATGCGCATCTTCGGCATGCCCGCTTCGACGGCGCGGGTCATGCCGCCCAGCGCCTCCACCTCGCCGATCAGCTTCTCGGCCTCGGCGGCGAGGCTCGCCGTCAGCGCCTCCACATAATAGCTGCCGCCCAGGGGATCGACGGTCCGGGTGATGCCGGTCTCCTCGGCCAGGATGAGCTGCGTATTGCGCGCGATCCGCGCCGAGAAGGGCGTCGGCAGCGCCAGCGCCTCGTCGAGCGCGTTGGTGTGCAGCGACTGCGTGCCGCCCAGCACCGCCGCCATCGCCTCGATCGTGGTGCGGATGACGTTGTTGTAAGGGTCCTGCTCGGTCAGGCTCACGCCCGAGGTCTGGCAATGCGTTCGCAGCGTCAGGCTCGCCGGGTTCTGCGGCTCGAACCCGCGCATCAGCTTCGCCCAGAGGAAGCGCGCCGCGCGCAGCTTGGCGACCTCCATGAAGAAGTTCATGCCGATCGCGAAGAAGAAGGAGAGCCGCGGCGCGAACTCGTCGACGGCGAGCCCGCGCCCCAGCGCCGCGCGCACATAGTCGAGCCCGTCGGCGAGCGTGAAGGCGAGCTCCTGCACCGCCGTCGCGCCCGCCTCCTGCATGTGGTAGCCGGAGATCGAGATGGAATTGAACTTCGGCATCGCGCTGGCGGTGTAGGCGATGATGTCGGCGACGATGCGCATCGAGGGCGCCGGCGGGTAGATATAGGTGTTGCGGACCATGAACTCCTTGAGGATGTCGTTCTGGATGGTCCCGGCCAGCTTATCCTGACTGACGCCCTGCTCTTCCGCCGCGACGATATAGCCCGCCAACACCGGCAGCACGGCGCCGTTCATGGTCATCGACACGGTCATCTTGTCCAGCGGGATATCCGCGAACAGGATCTTCATGTCCTCGACGCTGTCGATCGCGACGCCGGCCTTGCCGACATCGCCGACCACGCGCGGATGGTCGCTGTCATAGCCGCGATGGGTCGCGAGGTCGAAGGCGACCGACAGGCCCATCTGACCGGCCGCGAGGTTCGCCTTGTAGAACTTGTTGCTCTCCTCGGCCGTGGAGAACCCGGCATATTGCCGGATCGTCCACGGACGGTGAGAGTACATGGTCGCCCGTGGCCCACGGGTGTAGGGCGCGAAACCGGGGAGCGTTTCCAGCTCCAGTCCGGCCAGATCGTCAGCCGTATAGAGCGGCTTGACGGGGATGCCTTCAGGCGTGTCCCAGACCAGGGTGTCCGGCGAG